>NZ_CP133266.1:3560000-3860000 GCF_030915485.1 Neobacillus sp. PS3-40
AGACAGAATTCGGCGGTCACGCAATACAATATTTCCAATGTCACCAATTCCACTGCCATCAATATAAATATTGCCGGAGGGAATTTTGCCTGCTACTTGGGCTGAATCATTAGAAAGGGCCAATACTTCGCCATTATCCATAATAAAGCAATTTTCTGCTTCAACACCACAATCAACAGCAAGCCTTGCATGTGTTTTTTGCATCCGATATTCGCCATGAATTGGCATGAAAAATTTTGGCTTTATTAAACGCAGCATGAGCTTTTGTTCTTCTTGCCCACCGTGTCCAGAAGTATGAACATTGCTTAACTTTCCATGAATAACTTCTGCACCTGCACGAGAGAGCATGTTAATGGTTCTGCTGACACTAATCGTATTTCCTGGAATCGGCGATGAGGAGAATACAACAGTGTCTCCTGGGATGATCTGGATCTGTCTATGAGTACCATTTGCAATTCTTGACAAGGCTGCCATCGGCTCACCTTGGCTTCCTGTACACAGGATTGTTACTTGACTAGCTGGGAGGCGGTTAATTTGTTGTGCCTCAATGAATGTATCCTTTGGAGCTCGAATATAGCCCAAATCCATACCAATATTGATTGCTGCTTCCATACTTCTTCCAAAAACAGCAACTTTTCTTCCATTGGCCACAGCTGCCTCAGTTACTTGTTGAAGTCGATGAATATTTGAAGCAAATGTCGCAAATATAACTCGTCCATCTACTTTACGGAATATATCATGGATGTTTTCCCCAACAAGACGCTCAGACATTGTAAAATTAGGGATTTCACTATTGGTGCTATCAGAAAGTAGACATAAAACGCCTTCTTTGCCAATCTCAGCCATCTTCGTTAAGTTTGCTGGTTCGCCAACAGGGGTAAAATCAAATTTAAAATCACCGGTATGAACGATTTGACCCGGAGGAGTTTTAACCACAATTCCATATGAATCTGGAATACTGTGTGTAGTACGGAAAAAGGTAACGGATGTTTTACGGAATTTGATGATATCATCTTCTTTAATATCGATCAATTTAGCATTCCTTAATAAACCATGTTCTTCAAGTTTATTTTTAATTAGTCCAAGAGCAAGCTTTCCACCGTAAATAGGGATATTTACTTCCCTTAAAAGGTAGGGAATGCCACCGATATGATCCTCATGACCATGGGTAACGAACAAACCTTTTATTTTATCTGCATTTTTTACTAAGTATGTGTAATCAGGGATAACATAATCAATTCCTAACAATTCATCTTCGGGGAATTTAATCCCAGCGTCAATTAAGATTATCTCATCCTGGAATTGGACAGCATACGTGTTTTTGCCGATCTCGCCAAGACCTCCCAGAGCAAAAACAGCTGTTTGATCATTTTTAACAAATTTCATAAATTATCAAATCTCCAATACTTTAAAATCTTCATTTTGTTTTTCATATTCTAGATGTGCTCCTGTAACTGGTTGAATAAATTCGATATTATAGCCACGATCAATCAGTTTTGTCCGAATATTTTGTTCGGAATCTCCTTCAAGATAAATGGTCTTGGTGTTTTCTCTTACTGGGACTTCATTAATTCTTGCTTGAAAATAGACTTTAAAAATCATTTAAATCGCTCCTAACTCCACAATCACTTTTTTTATTATATAAAAGTTTTCCATCTTTTTCATATATTTTCTTTTCAGGGTCTAAAATGGCCCGTTAAAATTCGAAAATTATAAAATACAGATAACTGTTTAACCAATTTACATTAAGGAAGGAGCCCTCCGCAAGTTTGAAGGGCTCAAAAATTTAGGCAATGGTTTTTTTTCTTAATAAATCATTCCACTGTTTTAAAAGCTTTTTTCGTAGCTTTTTTAACATAGTGGATCATCTCCTTACTTCTATTTTAAACGATCCTTGTCCAATGTAAAGCAAGCAGGGGCAAATTATTGCTGTTTTTTAAAAAATGATCTCCTTTTACTAATATTATATGTTGATTTTCCTAATATTTTCATGGATAAAGATGGAATCGAAAAGACAGATTTTAAATTGACAATTATTATGTGAAGGTTTAGTGTTTTAGTACAGAAACTGCAAAAATAAAGTAGAAGCACCCTTTTGGGGTTAGATCTAGACAAAGAGAGTTGGATAGGAGAGTAGAATGGGGAAATTATATAGTGCTTTAATCGGATTGAGTCTTATTTGGGGAACCTCTTTTTTGTTTATGAAAATCCTTTTGGCTACATTGGATCCATCTGCAGTTGTTTTTGGAAGATGTCTATTTGGTTTGATCATGCTTTTGGTTATTTTTCTTCTAAGCAAAGAAAAAATCCAATTTAAAAAGCTGCCTTGGGGAAAGTTGTTACTTGTCGCGTTAGCGAATAACATACTGCCATGGCTTTTAATTTGTTCAAGTGAAACAATTATATCCTCAGGTCTTGCATCTATCATCAATGCAACAACACCAATTTGGACTTTAATCATCGGATTTCTATTTTTCGCCTCCTCTTTAAAGAAAAAACAATGGATTGGAATTTTAATTGGCTTCCTAGGTATCTTTATACTGGCGGATATAAAGCCAAGTGCTTTTTTTTCTGAAAATACGTTAGGGATACTTCTGATGACAGGGGCAACCTTTTTCTATGGGTTGGGGATACAAATGTCGAAAAAGTATCTTTCTCAACTATCTGTTTTAGAGACTTCTTTTTTTACAATGCTGATTTCAACTATATTTAGCTTTATTATTATGGTTGGACTTGCGCCCAAATCCTTACCCGCCTTATTAGATATGAATATTATTCTTCCACTTATTGGTTTAGGTATGCTTGGTTCAGGTGTCGCTTATTTACTCTTTTATTTCATGGTAAAAAAGGGAGGACCAGAATTTGCGTCGTTGGTTACTTATTTAGTACCTGTTTCTGCTGTTATATGGGGAGCAGTGCTTTTAAAGGAATCTATTCATTTAACAATGATAGTAGGATTAATCGTCATTTTCATGGGAGTTTATATTTCTTCGCACAAATCAAAATTAAACACAAAGAATAAGGCTGCGGCATAATTTCTGTATTAAAATTTTTACTAAGGAGCTATTTTTAATGAAAAAGATTGTATTTTTTGACATAGATGGGACATTGCTCGATCATGATAAAAACCTTCCAGTAAGTACAAAAGAGGCACTGTTTGAATTAAAGAATAACGGTGTGTTCGTTGCTATTGCAACAGGAAGGGCCCCGTTTATGTTTGAAAGCCTGAGAGAGGAACTTGAGATTGATTCTTTTGTTAGCTTTAACGGGCAATATGTTGTTTTCGAAAATGAAGCTATATATGAAAATCCACTAAACCAAGGGGAGCTTGATCAATTTTTGAGGACTACTTCACAGAACAAGCACCCATTAATTTTTATGAATGAAAAAACAATGAAAGCAACAGTGAACAATCATCAATTTATTGAATCCAGTATGAGTAGCTTGAAATTTCCTCATCCTGAAAAAGATCCAACTTTCTATATGAATAATAAGATTTTCCAAACTTTGCTTTTCTGTGAGACGGGTGAAGAACAATTATATATTCCAAATTACCCTCATTTTGATTTCGTTCGTTGGCATCCATATTCACTTGATATTATTCCAGCAGGTGGATCAAAGGCAGAAGGAATTAAAAAAATGATTGACCGGTTGGGGTTTGATTTAGAGGACGTGTACGCGTTTGGAGACGGGCTCAATGATATTGAAATGCTTAAGGCTGTTGGAACAGGTGTGGCAATGGGAAATGGAGTTTCTGAAGCTAAAGCACATGCTGATTTTATTACATCTGATGTATCACAAAAAGGAATTTGGAATGGATTAAAAGAACTAAATTTAATTTAAATTAGTAAAAAGCCGTCCACACAGGACGGCTTTTTACTAGCTGACTTTTCTTAGCAAAGTAGAATTTCCTTAGGGGCTTGCAGCGACATTTGTTATCTTTCAATAGCAATTGCATTTTCAATGGTTGCATAGGGGTCTTTTTTATTAATATAATCGTAAAACATAATCCCATTCAAGTGATCTATTTCATGTTGGAAAACAATTGCGGGGAGTCCTTTTAAACGGATTTTCAGTTCATTTCCATCTACATCAGTCCCTTTTACTGTGACTCTTGCATATCGGGGCACATACCCAGGAATTGCCTCATCTACTGATAGACATCCCTCTCCAGCAACTAAATAGGATTGTTCAACTGAATGGCTAACAATCTTTGGATTAAAAAGTGCATAGCTATAAATATTTCCTTTTTCATCGTGAATGTGAACAGCAATCATTCGTTTAGAAATATTGATTTGTGGTGCTGCCAGGCCAACACCTGGGCGCAAATCGTGCATAGAGGCAATTTCTTCATTTTGACTATTTTGAACGTATTCTAAAAGGCTTTTAAGTATCTGTTTATCTTCTTCCGATGGCGGCATTGGAACTTCAACCGCAATTTTTCTTAGGCTTGGATGGCCATCTCGTATGATATCCTCCATCGTTAACATGTTTATTTCACTCCTGTATATAAAAAACTAAAATATCGTGTCTTTAAACAGTCTATCAAATAATTCATAAAAAGTTAATATTAGAATCATTATTAGAATCTGCTAAAGAAAACTCGTCGATTGGTGAGCCCAAAGAGCGATGAAAGAAACGTAGTTGAACTTATACGATTTGATTGAGTGTTGATTATTTAACATTTATTTAGTGCGCTAACAAATTAATTCTCTTATAAGCCAAACGAAAAGGGAAGGCTTGAGCCTTCCCCCTAATCTTAAAATGTCCAACAAGCACAACCAACAATGATCAAGAGAATAAAGAGAACAACAATTAAGGCAAACCCCCCGCCGAATCCACATCCGTATCCAACTCCAGGGTAACCATATCCTCCGTAGCAACCGTACATTTGGGTAACCTCCCTTAGTTAAGCTATTCCGGTTTCTATATGCCGGTTACTAACAGCCTATGAGGTAAAAAGATTTTTGTATAGGCCAGTGCCTAGTCATAATTCAAAAATACGTGAATATGAATATGGAAAAAAGGACAGGCCTTTATAAAAACTTCTGTAGCACGTCATAACTACCATTTACCTCAAAGTAGTATATAGTTACAGCACTAACCGTACCTATTGTCTAGCGAACGAAGTCTCAATATAGTATGATTTCTTATAAGATAGGGGGTTTCAATGTGTCGTTTCGATTAAGAATTCGTTTTACTTTTTCCCTTCTTGTGGTAATGGTTGTTTTAACCGCTTGTTTTCACCAAAAAACTCCTACCGAAAAAATATATGATATTTTGGAAAAGGTTGTTGTCGCTGAAAAGGGGTTTGAAGAACAGCAGGAACCACTTGTTACTTTAGAGAGAAAAGAAAAAGTTGAATACGATAAAATAATTGGACTTGGAATGAAACAATATGATCAAATAGTTAAACTATCCAATGAAGCTATTTCCATGGTTGACAAGAGAAAGCAATATATGGAAAAGGAAACCGAGAGCATTAAGAAATCAAAAAATGAATTCATGAAAATTGCAAAATTAAAAGATGAGATAAAGGATCCAACAATAAAAAAACAGGTCGACAATTTATATGATGTCATGATGCAAAGATACAAAGTGCATGAAACTTTGTATAAAGAATATGTAAAAGGGGCAAATGGAGATAAGAAGTTATACCAAATGTTTAAAGACAAAAATCTTTCCATTGAAGATTTAGAGACACAAGTAAATGATTTAAACGGCACTTATCAAAAGATCTATAATACAAATTTAGATTTTAATAAATTAACGAAGAGCTATAATGTGATAAAGGTTAAATTTTATAAACAGGCAGAATTAAATAAAGAGAAATAAAAAAAATCGGCTTATTGCTGATTTTTTTTATTTAAAAGACTTGACAGACTTTCCTAATACAGTTTTGAAAAAACGTTTGTTTTTATAGTACAGATTAAATACATACGTAATACAGATGTTATATTTTGTATTGTAAGTTTTTAATGTGGGTATGATGTAAAATTATTAAATTAAGTAATTGACGTATTTTATTTGTTGATGTAAACTCGATATTGGAAATAATAATTGTATCAATATTGTTACGATAACCACTGATACAGAATATGATGGAATAAAAGGAGTTTACTACTTTTTGTCTATTTTGTGAATAAACTGAAAGCGTTTAACCAACGTTTCAAATAGGACCATCGTTGTCCAATAAATAAATCTTTTTTTATTAATGGATTTTTTTCATTTTTATTAAGATTTAAGGGCAATCTACATTA
This sequence comes from Neobacillus sp. PS3-40, assembly GCF_030915485.1. Lineage (GTDB taxonomy): Bacteria > Bacillota > Bacilli > Bacillales > Cytobacillaceae > JAUZPL01. The sequence goes on from NZ_CP133266.1 coordinate 3,566,261, forward strand.
GTGGATTTTATTTTATTTTTTTATATGAGAGGATAGGTGACCAAGATGGCTTCTAAAACACAGAACGCCCAATTCGATGCTAAAAAGGCGCTCGAGGTAGTCAGTGAACAATTTAAAACGCTTCAAATTATAAATGAAGAAGGCGAAGTCGTAAATGAAGCGGCTATGCCTAATTTGAGTGACGAGCAAATGCAAGAATTAATGCGTCGTATGGTTTATACACGTATTCTTGACCAACGCTCAATTTCCCTAAATCGCCAAGGAAGATTAGGTTTCTATGCTCCAACTGCTGGGCAGGAGGCTTCTCAATTAGCATCTCAATTTGCCCTTGAAAAAGAAGATTTTATCTTACCAGGATATCGTGATGTTCCTCAAATGATTTGGCATGGTTTGCCACTTGCAAAAGCATTTTTAGGTTCTCGTGGTCACTTTATAGGAAGTCAAATTCCAGAAGGTGTTAACCTTGTTCCTCCACAGATTATTATTGGTGCACAATATGTTCAAACTGCTGGTGTAGCTTTAGGTATGAAGAAAAATGGTACAAAAGCAGTTGCTATTACTTACACAGGTGATGGTGGTACATCACAAGGTGACTTCTATGAAGGTATTAACTTTGCCGGTGCATTTAAGGCCCCAGCTATTTTCATGGTTCAAAATAACCGATTTGCTATCTCAACTCCAGTTGAAAAACAAACAGCTGCAAAAACAATGGCTCAAAAAGCAATTGCTGCGGGTATCCCTGGTGTACAAGTAGATGGAATGGACCCACTTGCTGTATATGTAGCAGTTAAAGAAGCACGTGAACGCGCTATTAACGGTGAAGGACCAACATTAATTGAAACATTAACATACCGCTATGGCCCACACACAATGGCTGGTGATGATCCAACACGTTACCGTACAAAAGAACTTGATAATGAGTGGGAAAAGAAAGATCCACTTGTTCGTTTCCGTAAGTTCCTTGAAAAGAAAGGACTTTGGAGCGAAGAAAAAGAAAATCAAGTAATTGAACAAGCAAAAGAAGATATTAAAGAAGCAATCAAAGAAGCTGATGCGGCTCCAAAACAAAAAGTAACTGACTTTATGTCCTTTATGTTTGAAGAAATGCCATATTACCTAAAAGAACAAAATGAAATTTATAAAGAAAAGGAGTCGAAGTAAGCCATGGCTCAAATGACTATGATTCAAGCAATAACTGATGCCCTCCGTGTTGAATTGGGCAAAGATCCGAAAACTTTAGTTTTTGGAGAAGATGTTGGCGTTAACGGCGGTGTATTCCGTGCAACTGAAGGCCTTCAAAAAGAATTCGGAGAAGATCGCGTATTTGATACACCACTAGCTGAATCAGGTATTGGCGGTTTATCAATTGGTCTTGCTTTACAAGGTTACCGCCCTATCCCTGAAATTCAATTCTTTGGATTTGTGTTCGAAGTTATGGACTCTATTGCAGGACAAATGTCCCGCTATCGTTACCGTACTGGCGGCGTTATCAATATGCCAATTACGATTCGTTCACCATTTGGTGGCGGAGTGCATACCCCAGAGCTTCACTCAGACAGCTTAGAAGGTTTAGTAGCTCAAACACCAGGGTTAAAAGTGGTTGTTCCTTCTACACCGTATGATGCAAAAGGATTATTGATTTCATCTATCCGCGATAATGACCCTGTTATTTTCTTAGAGCACTTGAAATTATATCGTGGATTCCGTCAGGAAGTTCCTGAGGAAGAATACACAATTCCACTAGGAAAAGCTGATGTAAAACGTGAGGGAACAGATTTATCAATTTTCTCATATGGAGCAATGGTTCATGAATCATTGAAGGCAGCAGAAGAACTTGAAAAAGAAGGTTATTCTGTTGAAGTAGTGGATTTACGTACAATCTCTCCACTTGATATTGAGACGATCATCGCATCTGTTGAAAAAACAGGCCGTGCAATCGTTGTGCAAGAGGCTCAAAAAATGGCAGGTATTGCCGCAAATGTTGTGGCTGAAATCAATGATCGTGCAATTTTAAGTCTTGAAGCACCTGTTTTACGTGTAGCAGCACCAGATACTGTTTATTCATACTCACAGGCTGAAACAGTGTGGCTCCCAAATTACAAAGATGTAATGGAAACAGCTAAAAAAGTTTTAACATTCTAATTAAAAGTGAGGAATGGCTTTCCCATTCCTTCTTCTTTATTTTACTAAAATAACAACAAAAATAAATATATGAACAATTAGGAGGATGAATCCCCGTGTCATTTCAATTTAGAATGCCTGATATCGGTGAAGGAATTCACGAAGGTGAAATTGTCAAATGGTTTGTGAAACCAGGCGATAAAATTCAAGAAGATGATATATTATGTGAAGTTCAAAATGATAAAGCTGTAGTTGAAATGCCATCTCCAGTTGCAGGTACTGTATTAGAGGTATTAATTGGCGAAGGTACAGTAGCTACTGTCGGACAGATTATTGTTACATTTGATGCACCAGGATATGAAGACATACAATTTAAAGGTGACCATGGCGACGAAGAGCCTAAACAAGAAGCAGCACCAGCACCAGCACCGGCTGCACCAGTTGCTGCACCGGCTGCACCAGTAGCACCAGTTGCTACACCGGCACCAGCCGCAGCAGTTGTAACAACACCACAGCTTCAAGCTGAAGTAGATCCAAACCGTCGTGTTGTTGCTATGCCGTCAGTTCGGAAATATGCACGTGAAAAAGGTGTAGATATTCGTATGGTTGCTGGAACAGGTGGAAACGGACGTGTATTGAAGAATGATATCGATGCATTCCTAAGTGGAGCAGTAGCACCTCAAGCAGCTCAAACTGAAAATGTGTCTGCTGAAGCACCAGTAGCTGAAGCTCAAAAGGCTGCAGCAGTAGCAATTCCACAAGGCGAATATCCAGAAACTCGTGAAAAAATGAGCGGAATTCGTAAAGCAATTGCAAAAGCAATGGTTAATTCTAAGCATACAGCTCCACATGTAACTTTAATGGATGAAATAGATGTTACGAAGCTTGTAACACACCGTAAAAAATTCAAAGAAGTTGCTGCAGCGAAAGGCATTAAGCTTACATTCTTGCCATATATCGTAAAAGCATTAACAAGTGCATTGCGTGAATTCCCTGCATTAAATACTTCATTAGATGACGCAACAAGTGAAATCGTCCATAAACATTACTACAACATTGGAATTGCAGCTGACACTGAAAAAGGTCTATTAGTTCCTGTTGTAAAAGATGCAGACCGTAAATCAGTCTTTACAATTTCTAATGAAATTAACGAATTGGCAGGAAAAGCACGTGATGGTAAGCTAGCACCAAATGAAATGAAGGGTGCTTCATGTACCATTTCAAACATCGGTTCTGCTGGAGGCCAATGGTTTACACCTGTTATTAACCATCCTGAAGTAGCTATTCTTGGTGTCGGCCGAATTGCAGAAAAGGCAATTGTCAGAGATGGCGAAATTGTTGCTGCACCAGTTTTAGCATTATCATTAAGCTTTGACCACCGTATGATTGATGGTGCAACAGCTCAAAATGCATTAAATCATATTAAGCGATTGTTAAACGATCCTGAACTTTTGTTAATGGAGGCGTAATATAAATGGTAGTTGGAGATTTCCCTATTGAAACAGATACTATAGTCATTGGAGCAGGTCCTGGAGGATATGTTGCTGCAATTCGTGCAGCACAACTTGGACAAAAGGTAACAATTGTTGAAAAGGAATATATTGGTGGCGTATGTTTAAACGTTGGCTGTATCCCTTCTAAAGCAGTTATTGCAGCAGGACATCGGTACGAAACAGCTAAACATTCTGAGCAATTTGGAGTAACAGCTGAAAATGTAACAGTTGATTTTTCAAAGGTCCAACAATTTAAAGCTGGAGTTGTGAAAAAGTTAACAGGCGGCGTTGAAGGACTTCTTAAAGGAAATAAAGTTGACATCGTTCGTGGTGAAGCTTACTTTGTTGATGGTAATTCGTTACGTGTTATGAGCGAGACTTCTTCACAAACGTACACATTCAAAAATGCGATTATTGCAACAGGTTCACGTCCAATTGAAATACCTACATTTAAGTATTCAAAACGTGTTCTAGATTCAACAGGAGCTCTTAACTTGCAAGAACTTCCTGAAAAAATCGTTGTTATTGGTGGCGGTGTTATTGGGGTTGAACTTGGTGGCGCATACGCTAACTTTGGTAGCCAAGTAACAGTCTTAGAAGGCGCTGATGATATTTTGAGCGTTGGATTTGATAAACAAATGTCCACTCTTGTTAAAAAGAGTATGAAGAAAAAAGGTGTAGAATTCCATACTAAAGCAATGGCTAAAGGTGTGGAAGAGACTGAAAATGGTGTTGTTGTAACATTTGAAGTAAAAGGCGAAGAAAAGAAAATCGAAGCAGATTATGTATTCGTTATGGTTGGTCGTCGCCCTAATACCGATGAAATGGGTCTTGAACAAGTCGGTGTGAAAATGACTGACCGTGGAATAATCGAAGTTGATAAACAATGCCGTACAAACATTAGCAATATTTATGCAATCGGAGATGTTGTTCCTGGACTTCAACTTGCACACAAAGCATCATATGAAGCAAAAATTGCTGCTGAGGCAATTGCAGGACATCCATCTGAAGTAGACTATTTAGGAATCCCAGCTGTTGTTTTCTCTGATCCTGAACTTGCAACAGTCGGTTATACTGAAGAGCAGGCTAAAAAGGAAGGTCTTGAATATAAGGCATCCAAATTCCCGTTCGCAGGTAATGGCCGTGCTCTTTCCCTTGACAGTGCAGAAGGTTTCGTAAGGCTCATAACTCTTAAAGAGGATGGTCTTGTAATTGGAGCACAAGTTGCAGGCGCAAGTGCATCAGATATGATTTCTGAGCTAGGCTTGGCAATTGAAGCTGGAATGACAGCTGAAGATATTGCTATGACTATCCATGCTCATCCAACACTTGGTGAAATGACAATGGAAGCAGCAGAAGTTGCACTAGGAAGCCCAATCCATATTCTTAAGTAATTAATGTAAAAAGTCCTTTCCTTAACGGAAAGGGCTTTTTCTTTAAACTTTGCATGTCTCGTGTAAAATTTAAAATAACCAAGCAATTAAATACATATACTTTAAACACAAAAACATTTAATGAAAAGAAATTTTGGTGGTGCCGATATGAGATTCTATATTGTAATTATGCTGCAATTGATGATTTGGAGTGGGTACACGTTAATTGAATGGCTTTCCAAACATGACCAACTTGTTTACAAAGTAATGATGTTTTTTGTCTTTTTTTATTTATCATTTTATATCGGGAATACGATTACAAAATCATCACGTCAGGCCATTTTTATAACAGCTTTAAGCCTAATTATTTATAGTTCCTTTCATTATACATTGACGCATTTTCATTATTAACAGGATCATTAAAATAAGCCGAAATTAAATCAAGCTTATCTTTACCTAGGAAGTTATGTAAAAGAAAAAACTCCCGAATAATGGGAGTAGTGAAGTTTGTCTTTTAGCTAATTAGAATTTATATCCCTAAATTCTGCTAGCGCATATGGGCAACTACGCCTAATCATCGCCCTTAGGGGCTCGCCAATCGGCGAGTTTTCTTTATTTTCGTGGATTGTAATACATGATTCTACCGTTAAAAAGATGAAGTTCACCTTGTAATTTCTTTGCAAGAAACTTCGAAAATTCATTTGCTTTACATTTATCTGCAAATGTAGATTCTTCAGGTAATGTAATTTGCAAATAAGTTTGCTCTTTTTCCTCACCATTCTCCAAACGAATCATTTCTGAGTCAACACCTACTATAATAGCAAAATAGCGGTCTTGAACAGCAGATAAATAAAACCATTTTCCTTTAGCTTCATTCTTTTCTTTCAATTCGTAAGGAAATGACATATTTTCGTATTCCCAATTTACTTGATCACCTGTTTTTGAAGTTATTTCTTTGTAATAATGAAAGAGCTCCTTCACTTCATCAACTGAAATTGTTTGTTTTATAGATGAAGGAACAAGCTTAATATAGGCATTGTTTGCCATGATTATTTCCCCCTTTCTTGCACCGGTATAATATCCTATTCTATTCTAGCATTGGAAAAATAAGAATGACAACCATTACAATGAAATATGTTCTTGTATTTGTCTAAAATTAGAAGTCAATAATACTAAGTACCGAATTTGCTTAGACTTCTCACATTCCTCCCTTAGATCCATTATTTCCCGAATAAACACAAATGAGTAGGCAGGCCCTTATAGGTCCTGTTTTTAACCTTGAAATAGGATTAAATGCTCAATAAAACTTAAATATGTTATACAAATTAGGCTTGAAATAATCAATGTGTTATATTATTATAGAGTTAAAGGTAATTAAACGCTTCCAAGCGTAAATTCATCTAACTAAGAAAAGAGGATTGAGAAGATGGGTACACTCGTATGTCAATCTTGCGACTCTACAATTGATCATTTTGAAGATGAAAAAGTAACTGTTCTTTATTCTAAATGTCATTGCTGTGATGGTAATCATTCAGAAGAAAATGAAAAATAAATAAATTACAAAAAGCAGGACTCCTAAATAGGAATCCTGCTTTTTTTTTTAGCTAACCAGAGAATTTATATCCATAAATTCTGGTTAGCGTATAAGGGCAACCACGCCTCTGGAGGCGTGCTAATTGGCAAGTTTGCTTTATTTAATTGCTTTATATTCTTTTATAACATGAATAGTTTTAATTTCATCGTCCTCTGGCCCTTGGACTGGAAGACCCACTTCAAGGTTTTTGCGAATATAGTGAAGGTTTTCCTTTGTGATAATTTCCCCTGGGATGAAAATAGGGATACCAGGAGGATAAACCATAATAAATTCAGCAATAATTCTGCCTTCGGATTCCTCAAAAGGAATAGTCTCTGTTTCAGAGTAGAAGGCATCTCTAGGAGTTAAAGCAAGAATAGGAATATCAGGAAGCATAACTTGTAATGGTTCGACTTTTTCAGCCCGATGTTCGCACTCATCAGCTAAGTCTTCTAATGCTTTTACTAAAAGATTGCCTTCGTTTTCCGTATCACCAAGTGATACAATGCAAAGAATATTATAAAGATCTGATAATTCTACCTCAATATTATGCTTCTCTCTTAACCATTTTTCCACTTCAAATCCTGTTAAGCCTAAATCTTTAACACTAATAATAAGCTTGGTTGGATCGTATCCGTAGGTTGCTTTCGACCCTAAAATCTCTTTACCGACACAATATAAATGATCAATATTATTAATCCTTTTTCGAATGGATTGTGCTAAATTAATTGTCTTATCAATTAATTCGCGTCCTTCTGTTGCGAGTCGTCTACGTGCAACATCTAGAGATGCGAGCAATAAATAGGATGTTGAAGTTGTTGTCAGCATACTGATAATTGATTGTACCCTTTTAGCAGAAACAAGACCTTCCTTCACATTAAGAACGGAGCTTTGTGTCATGGAACCTCCAAGTTTATGAACACTTGTTGCGGCCATATCGGCACCTGCCTGCATGGCTGAAAGTGGGAGGTCTTCATGAAAATGAATATGCACTCCATGTGCTTCATCAACAAGAACAGGAACATTATAAGAATGGGAAAGCTCGACAATTTTCTTTAAATCAGCTGAAATACCAAAGTATGTTGGATTAATAACAAGAACCCCTTTTGCATCAGGGTGCTGCTTTAATGCTCTTTCAACTGAATCCGTTGTAATCCCGTGTGAGATTCCTAACTTTTCATCAATTTCAGGATGAATAAACACAGGAATGGCACCTGAAAAGACAATCGCAGACATAACAGATTTATGAACATTTCTTGGCACAATTATTTTATCATCTGGTCCACAAACTGCCATAACCATAGTCATAATGGCGCCGCTTGTTCCTTGCACAGAAAAGAATGTATGATCGGCACCGAATGCTTCAGCCGCTAAATCCTGGGCCTGTTTAATGATACCCTTAGGCTGATGTAAATCATCTAATGGAGCGATATTGATTAAATCAATGGATAAAGCATTATCCCCAATGAACGTTCTGAATTCCGGATCAATCCCGGCTCCTTTTTTATGTCCAGGAATATGAAATTGGATTGGATCCTTTTTGGCATGTTTTACTAATCCGCTAAATAACGGTGTTTTATTTTGAGACAATTTTTCCACGCACCTCTTTATTTAAAAATAAATCATTTTAATACATTAACGATAAAAAGTCATAAAACATTTGAATTATAGCACTATTAACCTACTTTGCATAGGGATATGTCTTGTAATATAAAACCACTTCCGGATTAGTTTCTCTACTTAACAGGAAATTTAACCTTTAAGCACGAATTTACAATAAAAACATTCTTTCAGGGGGATAAAAAGATGAACTGGGAAACGCGTGTAAGCAAATTATTGAATATTCAATTTCCAATTATACAAGGAGGGCTCGCCCATCTTGCTTATTCTGAACTAGCAGCAGCGGTGTCAAATGCTGGTGGGCTTGGTCAAATAACGGCCATGTCTCTAGAAAGTCCAGAAATGCTTCGTGAAGAAATCAAAAAAGTAAGGCGCCTAACCTCTTATCCATTTGGTGTTAATTTTTCAATTGGTCAGCATGGAAGGTCCTATAGCGATTTCTTACAAGTAGCAATAGAAGAAAATGTTCCTGCGATTTCAATGACCGGTGGAAATCCCGCACCTATTTTCGAACAATTAAAGGGAACAAAAATAAAAAAATTAGTTCTTGTTGCAGCAGCAAGGCAAGCTATTAAAGCTGAGGAGCTTGGCGCGGACGCTGTAATGGTGGTAGGACAGGAGGGTGGAGGACACTTAGGGAGACATGATGTAGGAACAATGATTCTAATTCCTAAAGTGGTTGACTCTGTTTCAATTCCAGTAATCGCTTCAGGAGGAATTGGTGATGGTAGAGGACTAATGGCTGCCATGTGTTTAGGGGCTGAAGGGATTGAGATGGGCACGAGATTCATCGCAACAAAGGAATGTGTTCATGCAAATGAAGCCTATAAGCAAAGACTTGTTGGAGGCACGGAATCTGACACTGTCGTTATAAAACGAACGCTAGGAGCCCCTGCACGAGCGATTGCGAATAAATGGACTGAACAAATCCTTGAAATTGAAAAAAATGGGGGAGGATTTGATCAACTCAAACCATTCATAAGTGGACAAGCGAACAAACAATATATTTACGAGGGAAATGAAGAAAATGGGTTTGGATGGGCTGGTCAAGTAATGGGATTAATTAATGATGTACCGACTGTTTCTGAATTATTGAAGAGAATGTTTACAGAATCAGATCAAATACGTGAAAAATGGGGAATTTAAAGATATGATATTGAGTTAGTTGGTTAAATGAAGGCAGGTGAATAAAAATGGAATATCAGTACCCGATTGATTATCATTGGTCCACAGATGAGATTGTTGAGGTTATTGGTTTTTTTGAGGCAATCGAAAGGGCATATGAAAAAGGGATTGACCGTGAGGAACTACTTTCAATATATCGTCGCTTTAAGGAAATTGTCCCAAGCAAAGCGGAAGAAAAGAAATTATGCGCGGAGTTTGAAGAAATGAGTGGGTATTCCTCTTATCGTACAATCAAGGCTGCGAAAGAAGCAGATTCACATGCATTGATATCGATGAAGAAGTAAAGTAGGCTCCCGGAGGTACACTCCGGGAGCCACTTGCTTACAAGGAATTAGTTATTTTAGCTAAGGGTATCAATATGTTAAAAACATGATCTATCTTCTTAAGCAAGACGGAGGGCTCCATTTTAACCGCGATATTCCGGTCAATTTGATAGCCACACAAAATTTCAGCCTTTTTTGTTGTTTGTAAATTTTTAAAAAAGGAAAGTAATTCTGTTTTTGATAATTGACTTTGTGGAATTGCTCTAGGATTTGTATGATCAGTAGACCAAACAAAATCATCTGGGATTTCAGAATAGATTTGATCTATTTGACTCTCTAATCTCTTCCCGATTTCTTGTTTGTTTGGTGATTCATAAATAACAGCAAACCAAATAAATAAATGTGTACCCCAAAGGCCGATCTGAAAATGGGGTAGCATTTTATAGCCACGATGATTGTTGGCAAATGCGACCCATGTGTCTATAGGTGGGTTTTTAGTCCGCCGTGCATGTTTGGCAACATGTGCAAATATTTCATCGCCTGTTAAAGTGGCTAATATAGGCGCATAGTAATGACCCAAACTTTCAAGCTTAGGCCGAATCCTCTCTTTTAGTGCTTCCATTCTAGCCTCTAATCCATCTATGGAAAATACATCAAAATCATCGTTTGAAAAACCCGTAAAATTCATAGCAACCTCCTACCAGCCATTTTGTTCATTATTGTAGCATAGCAGCAAGTGTTCCAGAAATTTATTGCTTATTGTTCTTAGGTAATAACACATATTAGTTGCAACATTGCGAGGTAAATCATACTATAATAGTAAAAATAGTAAGAAAAATCAGTCTTTTAGAAAGGAGTGTATGTACCTTGAAACAAGTAATAAACACTACTCGCAAGCATGCCAAGGAAAAAGAGAGGGCTGCCACGTTAAAATTAGAAATGGATTACGAACTTGCAACATTATTTGAGGCTTTGGAAAATAGCAACGAGGAAAAGATATTGGAATGTAAAATAAAATTGGATACAATTCGCTTAGAATTAATGAGCCTAAATGCATTATAAGTGACGAAAGTATTTTAGTTTTTAAGGAGCAACATAAAAAAATGAACAAACAAAGAAATATTAATATTTTAGGATAAAACGAACTCCCATTACGCAGAATGAGGGAGTTCGTTTATATTTTGTCCAAAAGTAATGGACTAATGGTAAAAAACTGGTCAAGTTGGGTAGGTTAAAAGTTGATGATCTCTGACTTTTTTTATAAGCTTATGGTAAGAATTATCTTTTGATAAAAGATTTTACATAAATGGTACAGATATTTTTTTACTGGGGGACTTGGTATGGATTGGGAAAGTATTGATACTTATGCAAAAAAATGGGTTAAAGAAGCAGGGCAAATGATTCGTGCTTCCTTTGATAAAACCTTGAATATTCAAACAAAGTCAGACCCTAATGATCTGGTCACAAATATCGATCAGGAGATAGAACAATTTTTTATATCTAAAATTAGAGAAATATTCCCTAACCATAGAATATTAGGTGAAGAGGGGTTCGGTGACGAACTAACAAGTTCAAAAGGAATCGTTTGGTTGATTGACCCTATTGATGGGACGATGAATTTCATTCACCAACAACGAAATTTTGCCATTTCCTTAGGAATTTATGAGGGTGGTGTTGGGAAAATTGGTCTTGTTTACGATGTTGTTCATGATGAACTGTACCATGCAATAAGTGGAAAAGGTGCATACATGAATGATAAACAGTTACTACCACTAAAAGAAGTAGGTGTAAAAGAATCAATTATTGCTTTAAATGCAACTTGGGTGTTGGAGAATGAAAGAATTGATCATCAGTTGCTTATTCCACTTGTGAAGGAAGCAAGGGGTACAAGATCATATGGTAGTGCTGCATTGGAAATAATTTTCGTTGCTACCGGAAGAGTTGATGCTTATATTTCCTTAAGACTTTCCCCATGGGATTTTGCCGCTGGAGCTGTCATTCTTGAAGAATTAGGTGGAATCGTGACTAATTTAAGAGGAGAAAAGCTTGATTATCTTTCTAAAGATTCACTACTTGTTGCAAAACCTGGCTTGCACGAAATAATTTTAAAGGAATATCTTAAGGAAGGTAAATGGTGATTATAAAATAAGAAGCCCGGAATTTTTTCTCCAGGCTTCTTTTTAAAGTTCTCCGTTTTCTCGCATTTTTTTCTTATTTTTGAATCCAAATCCCATTATTATAATTAATGCCACAATACAGCTAATTACCCCAATTACGCTCTTTTCAGCTATCGCCATACCAATTCCCATCATACTTACAGCTGAAAGTATGGCAAAGACGAGTGAGATCCATTTTATACCTTTCATTTTCATCCCCCTTAGTATCGATACCTTTACACATGAATGAAATTTGGCAAAGTATTCTTTAATTTTTATTGTACACCAAAAAGCTTTTAGGTTTCTACCATTATATATGGTATAATGTTTTAGTTGTAAATGAGACAATATATATATATAACCTCAACAGAATATAAATAGGAGTGGAACTTTTTTGAAAATAAGAGAAGATATACGCAATATCGCCATTATTGCTCACGTTGACCATGGCAAAACAACTTTGGTTGACCAGTTGTTAAAGCAATCTGGAACCTTTCGTTCAAACGAGCATGTTGAAGAACGTGCAATGGATTCAAATGATTTAGAAAGAGAACGCGGAATTACAATATTGGCTAAAAACACAGCTATTCAATATAAAGACACAAGAATTAACATTTTAGATACGCCAGGACACGCCGATTTTGGTGGTGAAGTAGAGCGTATTATGAAAATGGTTGATGGTGTTTTACTTGTTGTGGATGCATATGAGGGATGTATGCCTCAAACACGCTTTGTTCTTAAAAAAGCATTAGAACAAAATTTAACACCAATTGTTGTTGTTAATAAAATTGACCGTGACGCTGCTCGTCCAGCAGGAGTAATTGATGAAGTATTAGACTTATTTATTGAACTAGGTGCAAATGAAGATCAACTTGAGTTCCCAGTTATTTATGCTTCAGCTATAAATGGTACTGCAAGTACAGATCCTGAAAAACAGGATGAAAATATGCAATCATTATATGAAGCAATCGTTGAGCACATTCCAGCTCCAGTTGATAATCGGGATGAACCGCTTCAATTCCAAGTAGCGTTGCTTGATTATAATGATTATGTTGGAAGAATAGGAATCGGGCGGGTATTTCGCGGAACTATGCATGTAGGACAACAGGTAGCCTTAATGAAGTTAGATGGTTCAGTTAAACAATTCCGTGTAACAAAGATCTTCGGTTTCTTTGGTTTGAAACGTCAGGAAATTGACGAAGCAGTTGCTGGTGATTTAATTGCTGTTTCCGGTATGGAAGATATAAATGTTGGTGAAACTGTTTGTCCATTTGAAAATCAAGATGCTTTGCCAATTCTAAGAATTGACGAACCAACTTTACAAATGACCTTCCTTGTAAACAACAGTCCGTTTGCTGGTAGAGAAGGAAAGTATTTAACTTCACGGAAAATTGAAGAAAGACTTCGCTCTCAACTTCAAACAGATGTTAGCTTACGTGTTGAAGATACAGATTCACCAGATGCATGGATTGTTTCTGGACGCGGAGAACTACATTTATCTATCCTTATCGAAAACATGCGCCGTGAGGGGTATGAGCTACAGGTTTCAAAGCCTGAGGTTATCGTTAGAGTTATCGATGGTGTTCGTAGTGAACCAATTGAAAGAGTACAAATTGATGTCCCTGAAGAACATACTGGTTCAGTAATGGAATCAATTGGTGCACGTAAAGGCGAAATGTTGGATATGATTAATAATGGATCTGGCCAAGTTCGCTTAATTTTCAATGTACCTGCCAGGGGGTTAATCGGTTATACGACTGAGTTCTTAACCTTAACACGCGGTTATGGGATTATTAATCACACATTTGACAGCTATCAGCCAATGCTTCAGGGACAAGTAGGCGGAAGACACCAAGGTGTACTTGTATCTATGGAGTCAGGAAAAGCTTCCACATATGGTATTATGCAGGTTGAAGATCGTGGAACGATTTTCGTTGAACCTGGTACAGAGATTTACGAAGGTATGATTGTTGGAGAAAACACTCGTGAAAATGATATTACTGTTAATATTACAAAAGTAAAACAGGCAACGAATGTTCGTTCTGCTAACAAAGACCAAACATCGGTTATTAAAAAACCACGTATCATGACATTAGAAGAGTCTTTAGAATATCTAAATGATGACGAGTATTGTGAAGTAACACCAGAATCAATCCGCCTTCGCAAAAAGATTCTCGATAAAAATGAGCGGGAAAGATCGGCTAAAAAGAAAAAATATGCGGAGATGAGCTAAGCTTATCTCCAAGCTTTTGATGAAGGAGGTCAAGATGTAAAATGAATATTACTGAACGGCTTTCGTTTTTTGCTGCTCTCTATAAAGTAACCGAGCAGCCTAAAGTTGGTATGTGGCTTCTTTATTTAACGATTGTAGCATTATCCATAGTTGTTTATAAACTTGGATTTGCAAAGAAATTGCCGCTCGGAAAATCCATTCTCATTTATATCTTTTTGGCCCTTGGTTGTACGATCATGACATTCTTCGGGATTTTTCTTCCTATAGCTGAGGGACTATTAGTCGCTGCTATTATTCTTATTATTTATAAGGTTCGGCTTCATCAATCAAAGAAACAACAAGCTGAAGCGAAGTAGGAGGGCTTAATCAATGAAAACATTGCAGGATGCACTTTATAATTGGCTCACTATTAAAATTGTTAGCAATGCCCGTCCAGATGATTCAGCAGCTAGAGAAACAACTGAGCTTTTTGAAGAGATCTTGTTATCGAAATTTGGAGCAACAGATCTGAAGATTACGAAAGATAAGACACTGTATCGTGTTTCTTATAAACATGAAGGCGAAGTTAAAGAAAATCGCTTTCCGATCGTATTAGCTGATTTTACACTTGAACAGATAAACGAAAACCCAGAAAGATATGTAAATTATCCTGTTGAAGATTAAGAAAAACCCCTCATGTCTTGGACTTTTTACTTCAGGGGTGTAATAATAAAAATGCACACGAGATTTCACATATGAAATCTCGTGTGCATTTTTTTTTAGGTGACATCAGCTATAAAAATAGTATTTAGGAAAATATCCTAGTTATAATTTTTTTGCTAATTATTATGTGACACCATAATTCAGGTGCGTGGATTATTTTGTATCTCGTGATGGAGATTGTTGTGATTATCTTACCAATCTTCCTTCTCAGTGCGAGTTCGATACAAACGGAAGTTTCCAGTATCAATTCTGGCCTTTGTTTTTTCAGTTATTCGTTTGTAGCATTCATTACATAAGTATGTATGAATAGGGCGATTGCGCAGGCGTTTAGCTAACAATGTTTCGTCTTCAATCGCTTCAATTTTATCACATATAACGCATTTTACTCTCATAAGGCCCCCCAAATCTATAAACATTACTACTTAGTTAAAAGAAATCAATACATAACAGAAAGATGAATGTTTATATTATAATATATCATGCTTCAATTTAGAAAGGTAATTCAAATTCGTATTGTTTGATGTGAAAAATGGTTCGTAGTAAGATGGTGTAAATATTTAAATAAAATAGGGGGTTGGAAAAATGGCAAATCAAGTAGAGAAAAAACTTATAAAGCCTTTATATGATGAATTGCAAAAGGAAAGATTTGTAACAATTTCAACTGTAGATTTTGAAACAGGCGGACCAAACGTCAGTGCGATTTCTTGGGTTCTGGCCAAAAACGAAAATACACTTTATTTTGCGGTTGATAATCGGTCAAGAATTATTCAAAATATTAATCAAAATAAAAAAGTTGTTATTACTATCATTGCAAATGAATCGATTTACTCGATTCAAGGCGATGCAACGGTAAAACTAGAAAAGTTAAATGATGTTCCATTAAAGCTTGCCATGGTTGAAATGGTGATAGAAGAAGTACGCGATGTTATGTTTTATGGTTCTAAAATTGTTAATGACCCAAAATATGAAAAAACATATGATAACGATGCAGCTACACACTTAGACAAACAAGTAATGGATGCAATGAAAAAAGCTTAGTCAATTGACTAGGCCTTTTCTTTTTCACGCCTACATTAAGAGCTAAATAAACTACCTACTTTACTTCTTATAATTAGATTCCTGTTCTTGCTTCTTATCGAGGCTTTTCTTTTCATTTGGTGAAAGTTTTTTCTTCTGATCCTGCATTCCATTTTTGGGAGTAGGGTTAATTAAATCTCCTGGTACCTCGGGCATTAAACGCCCCGCAACATCTGAAAGTTCATTCATTATCCCTTGTATGGGCCTACCTTTTTTTATTTCAGCAGAGATCTCTTTAAGTCTTTGGGTGGTATCTGGATCAGCAACCACAATTGCTTTAGCGCCATATGGATCATTCTTAAGGCTTTCAGCTACTGAATATTTTATTGTGCCGACTTGAGACCTATCGATTTTCGAATTTACATCAATTCCAACAATTGCATATCTCCCTAAAACAACTGCAGTGGCATCATTTACATTCGGAATACTTGATGCAAGCATAACAAGACGTTTGGAGATTTCTTGACCTGATTTCTTATCAACTTTTTGAATATAGCTGTTTTTAACATGAATAAATTGCTGTTTTTCATTTTTCTGGACACCGCTATGGAAATTACATCCTGTTAAAATAGAAAAAATTACAGATATGATAAGGATTTTTTTCATTATGAAATTTACCTCCGTGTTGAAATAGATGTTGGGGCAATAATTTAGACCCCTTCTTGACCATAGTTTCATTTTATTGTGTGGAAGTTCTTCTATCTTTATTCGATTAAACATATATTTTACCAAAGTCCTACCTAGCAATTATTATTTTAAAAGTGTAAAAAAGATCGATATCAGGTAAGCGGGGGGCATAGGTTTGAGTAAAATTTACGTATTAGATACAAACGTCTTGTTACAAGACCCGTATTCTATTTTCACATTTGAAGACAATGAAGTTGTTATTCCGGCAGTGGTTCTTGAAGAAGTGGATTCGAAAAAAAGATATATGGATGAAGTTGGAAGGAATGCGAGACAAGTATCAAGGTTAATTGATAAATTAAGGCTAACCGGAAAATTGCATGAAAAAATTCCTCTTGAAAATGGTGGTACTTTACGAATTGAATTAAATCACCGATCATTTCATGAACTTCAAGAAATCTTTATTGAAAAAACAAATGATAATCGAATTCTGGCTGTAGCAAAAAATTTATTTCAAGAGGAACAAATGAAGGAAAATGGCAAGAAAGTAATCCTAGTTAGCAAAGACACACTTGTTCGGGTAAAGGCTGATGCGATAGGACTTTTCGCTGAGGACTTTTTAAGCGACCGTGTTGTTGAGGCGGATCATATTTATACTGGATTCTTAGAAGTATATTTATCCGTTGATCTATTAAATCGATTTTATGAAATAGGAGAACTTTCACTATCTGAAATTGCTAATCATCCTTTTTATCCTCATCAATTTTTAATTATGAAGGATTCACTTGGAAGTTCCACCTCTGCCCTTGGTATGGTTGATAAAATGGGCAAAAAGGTCAAAAAACTTGGCTTAAATCAGGAATATTTATGGGGAATACATTCAAGAAATGTCCAACAAACGATGGTTATTGAATTATTACTGCGTAAGGATATACCATTAGTCACAATGATTGGAAAAGCAGGTACTGGGAAAACGCTATTAGCACTTGCTGCAGGATTAATGCAAACGGAGGATTTAAAAGAATATAAAAAACTTCTTGTT
The DNA here is from genome assembly GCF_030915485.1 of Neobacillus sp. PS3-40. Taxonomy (GTDB): domain Bacteria; phylum Bacillota; class Bacilli; order Bacillales; family Cytobacillaceae; genus JAUZPL01. The sequence goes on from NZ_CP133266.1 coordinate 3,583,723, forward strand.
GCAAGGCCGATTGTACCTGTTGGAAAGGATCTAGGTTTTTTACCAGGGGAAAAGAAAGAAAAGCTTAGACCGTGGATGCAACCAATTTACGATAATCTTGAATTTCTCTTTAATACAAAAAAACCGGGAGAACTTGATGCGATTTTGGCGGGAATGGGGTCGATTGAGGTTGAAGCATTGACCTATATTAGGGGTAGAAGCTTACCTGATCAATACATTATAATTGATGAAGCCCAAAATTTGACAAAGCATGAAGTGAAAACAATTTTAACACGAGTTGGAGAAGGTAGTAAAATTGTGCTAATGGGTGATCCAGAACAAATTGATCATCCATATCTAGATGCCTATAATAATGGCCTGACATATGTTCTAGAAAAGTTTAAAGATCAAACTGTTTCCGGACATGTGAAGCTATTAAAAGGAGAGAGATCGAGTCTAGCAAGATTAGCAGCAGATTTATTATAGTAATAGATTCGATAATAAGATCAAATATTTTTGGCTCATTTATGGGAAACTTACGTTTCACATGAATGAGCCAAAAACTGTAAGATGAACGATATAAAATTTAAAAGTGCCTAAAACACTGGAACAAGTAGCCAAGAGAGGCTAATAACGGAATAGATAATTTTCAAAGTTTAATAAATAAAATTCGAAAATAGGTGCCGAGTGGCTCTTGTCTACTATTTAACAATTAATTCCTTAATATTTTTGATCGGATTGCCTTGGTTTGAGCCATCCCCGAAATAAATATGAATGGGTCCATCGGAACTAAGTGGCTTACCATTTTTAGAAAAACCAAAAATTAAATCGAAAGCTTTCTCTAGTGGTACTTCAATATCACCATCAGAGCTTTTTATTAAAAGAATTTTAGCTTCACTGTTTGGCTCTGCATTGGTAAGAAAAGGTTTAAAAGGGATTCCGAAGGTGCCGGTCAGGACTTTTTCCTTTTCGAATTTTTTCTCACTCTTTAAGGTCGGTGGAGAAATAGCACCTTCCATAATTTCTCTATCCCAATTCTTTGAAATAGCCTTTGTATAACTCTCTAATTCATCAAATGTTTCTTCCTTAGCTTGGAAACAAGTGGTCAAATCGATTCGACGGTCGTCAAAAATCCATACTACTGGATCAAGCGTGATTGAATAATTTACGTTTCCTGTAATCAAAATGATATTTTCCATCTTCATTCCCCCAATTCCATTTACAATTAAAGTATAGCTTGTTTTTAAAAGCTTGTCATTTAGTCTATGTTCCTCTTAATGCTCTTGCATTTTTTGGTGCTAAACGTTAAAATTTAAAGATAAGTTAGGTAATCGCTCTGAAACGGGGGGATCAATGTTGGCGTCTGAAATGATCGTGAACCATCAAGAAGAAGCATATTCTTTATTGCAAGCTGATGCTGAAAAAATCTTAAGACTTATAAAAGTGCAAATGGATAATCTCACGATGCCTCAATGTCCTCTTTATGAAGAGGTATTGGATACACAGATGTTTGGATTATCAAGAGAAATTGATTTCGCAGTTCGTCTTGGTTTAGTAGATGGTGAAACTGGGAAAGCTATTTTAGAAACATTAGAAAGAGAACTTTCTGCACTTCATGAAGCATCAATAAGAAAATAATTCACAAAAACTCAAACATTGATCGGTTTGGGTTTTTTATTTAGTTGTAAATGTAATCTGACTCTGTTGATTTTTGGCTCATTCATATAAAATTTTTGTTTTACACGAATGAGCCAGGAATTATTTTATCAACAAAAAAATTTTTAGTAGAATGTTTAAATAAAAGTACCTTTTCCTCAAGTATTACTAGCAATTTTCTATTATAATAGAATCAATAAAATATAAGATATAATGAGGAAGAGATAAAATTGATAAAGAAAATTCTTAAATCGTACGATTATTCTTTAATTATTGCTATTATCCTTTTGTCTGCTTTCGGTTTAGTTATGGTTTATAGTGCTAGTATGGCTTCCGCGGTTCAGAGGTATGGGGTCACGAGTGATTATTTCTACCAAAGACAAAAGATCTTTATGACCTTAGCTGCTGTTGTCTTTTTAGTCTCCGCCTTATTTCCATACAAAGCTATGAAAAGCAACAAGGTATTAGCTCCAATCGTATTTTTTTCTCTGATAGGGTTGGGTACACTTTTTATTTTTGGACATGTTGCTGGAAACGCACAAAGCTGGTTTAAAATTGGTCCTTTAAGCCTCCAGCCATCGGAATTTGTTAAGCTGTGTGTCATTATTTATTTATCCGCCGTTTATGCAAAAAAACAAAATTATATCAATGAATTTAATAGAGGTGTTGTTCCACCACTTGTTTATCTTGGATTGGTAACGATGTTAATTGCTTTTCAACCCGACTTTGGCACAGCTTTTATTGTTGTGGCAATTGCTGGGACCATAATTTTGTCATCTGGAATGAACTTTAGGAATTTCGCGAAAATTATTATGATTGTACTTATCGTTATTACCCCATTTCTATTTGCTTTAAAAGGCGAAGTGTTTTCGCAAAAACGATCTGATCGATTTTCTGTATTAAAAGATCCCTTTGCTGTTGAACAAACATCTGGATTTCATTTAGCCAATTCTTATATAGCAATAGGCTCTGGTGGGGTAAATGGACTAGGGTTGGGGCGTGGGATTCAAAAGCTTGGCTATTTGCCAGAATCACATACCGATTTTATTATGGCTGTTATTGCAGAAGAATTAGGAGTATGGGGAGTAGGATTTGTTATCCTAACACTAGGATATATCGTCTTAAGAGGAATTTATATTGCATTGAAATGCAAAGACCCTTTTGGGAGTATGTTAGCAATTGGCATCTCAAGCATGATTGGTATTCAGTCTTTTATTAACCTTGCTGGGGTTTCCGGAGTAATCCCGCTTACGGGTGTTCCATTGCCATTTGTTAGCTACGGAGGCTCATCTTTAATTCAGTTGGCAATAGCAACAGGTATACTAGTGAATGTTTCGATGTTTGTAAACTATGAAAAAAAATACAAAAAGAAGCAACCTCAAAAGGAAATGAAAGTAAATCAAAAAGGAAATGTATTTAATTTCCGATCATAGCTGAATAAATGTTCTAAAAAGTTGCCGGTCAAACCTGGCAACTTTTTTTAAAGAATAAAACTGTGAAACAGTTGAAAAACTATATTGTAGAAAAAATAACTAAAGATTTACTCTGTTTTTTTCCAATCTATTTTCCAATCCTATTTTTAAATTATTTGTATTGATAGGCTGTGGATTGTCAATAGTTGTTGATAGAGGATTAGGAGGAAAATAGATGGCTAATTCAAAACTCTTTAGTGAAAGCGCAATTGAAACCGGTGTTCCAATGCTTCATACCAATTCTGAAAAAACTTCTACATTTAAAGACTTTACAGCACTTATAAAGATTGGAATCGTTAATTCCAATCTTATTACCACCTTCACAGGTCTATGGCTAGCACTTCATTTCAAAGGCCAAAGTTTCTCAGAAAATTTAACTATTGCATTTTTCACAATGCTAGGAACTGCTTTTATTATCGCTGGTTCCTGCGTGATTAATAATTATGTTGATCGAGATATTGATCATTTGATGGAAAGGACGAAAAGTAGACCAACTGTTACAGGGAAAATACAGCCTGCTAAGGTTTTAGCTTTGGGGATTCTTTTTATAAGTATAGGAACTCTTTTGTTGTTTTTTACCACTATAACGGCAACCTTAATTGGATTGCTAGGAGTTTTTATCTACGTTTTCCTCTATACATTGTGGTCAAAGCGCCAATTAGTTTCCAATACGATTATTGGAAGCATTTCTGGAGCGGTCCCTCCATTAATTGGTTGGGCTGCAGTTGATGGAAACCTCGATAAAATGGCGTGGTCCTTATTTCTTATTATGTTTATTTGGCAGCCCCCACATTTTTATGCATTGGCAATGAGAAGGGTAAAAGAGTATAAAGATGCCGGTATACCGATGCTGCCGGTTGTAAAGGGATTTAAAACAACAAAAAACAATATGATCGTATGGGTAATCGCACTAGTACCACTTCCATTCCTATTAACATCTTTAGGACTCCCATTTTTAATTCTAGCGACTTCTTTGAATATGGGGTGGCTAGTATTAGGGATATATGGTTACAAGATAAAGGATGATCTTAAATGGCAAAACTTATGTTTGTCTATTCTCTGCACTATTTAACACTTATGTTTGTGGCGATGGTTATAGTTACATTACTGTAAAGTTACATGGAATTCATTTTTAGAAGGTTTCCTTGTCTGCTTTCATTGTTGCTCCCTTTAATGAAATCATCTTTGAAAGAGGAATTTGATTTACCAATGAGATGGCTTGTGAAGTGGCGTTTGGGGCCATTCTTGTTGTATCCATTATTAGGCTAAGGGTTATTAATTGAAAATGTACATTAGTTTAATTACAATTAAGGCTACGTTAAAATAACACTGTTGATTTTTGATGGGTAAAACCTTTATGAAGGAACAGAAAATTGTTTTAACTATATAGTTAAACAGGAGGTGTATTCATGGATTTTACCTTACCAATATTACCTACCATTAGTACTTCATTTATTTTGCTAAGTGCAGTTACAATTGCTATCGGGTGGTGGCAAATAAGCAAAAGAAAAATCGAAGCCCACAAAAAGACGATGATTACCGCCGCTATCTTTGCTCTAATCTTTTTTATTATTTATGCCTCAAGAACGGTATTTATTGGTAATACATCATTTGGCGGACCCAATAATAGTAAGATGTATTATACAATATTTTTAGTATTTCATATCATTCTTGCAACAACTGGCGCTATTTTTGGAATTGTAACCTTGCTTACCGGATTAAAAGGTAAATTTCAAATCCATCGAAAGCTCGGGCCGATTACGAGTGTAATCTGGTTTTTTACAGCGATTACGGGTGTTGTTGTCTATTTATTGCTTTATGTTTTTTATCGTGGTGGAGAAACGACATCAGTAATAAAAGCTATTTTAGGATTTTAAAAAGACCAAAAAAAAAGACGCAGGGCTTCATGCGTCTTTTTCTAATTATAGAGCAAATTTTTCAATTTCAGCTTTTACTTCTTCAAGAATTCTCTTGCAGTTTTTTAGAAGTGCTGGTGGATAGAATTCATCATCCCCATATTCTACACCGTGTGGATAATAGTGTTTACCTAAGAACGGTGTCATCAATTGGATTGTTGCTTTAAAAGTATCAACGTCCCCTTCAATTGAATATCCCTGTACACGAAGGTAGTAGACTCCTTCTTTTAATTCGAATTTACGATCGTATGTAACTCGTTCATAGTCCCATTGCCCTTCACGAACTAAATCATGATCGAGCATAACCTCATCGAGGCGGTTTAAATCTACTTTAAAATTTTCAAAACCAGTATTTTCAAACTTCATACTATTCCCTCCCAAAACATGCCACTAATTTAATAGTGAAAACGCCAACAAATAATGTTTAATTCCAATTTAATAATAGTTGAAAATGTAACAACTTGCAATATGCCTTTAAGATATATCGGTTCGAATAATTTTATATCTTGGGGACATTCTAACATAATGTAAAATCATTTTTATGAGTTGAAGGGAGAAAAAAATGGAAAAAATTCGTGATATTATGACAGATCAGGTTGAATGTTGTTCCTTATTGGATAATGTGTATGAGGTGGCTCTAAAAATGAAAGAATTAAATGTTGGAGTCATTCCCATCGTTGACCAAGAAAAACTTGTTGGTATGATAACTGATCGTGATATCGTATTAAAATGCATTGCAGAAAAACACCCTGCATCATCCAAAGTGGAAAAAATCATGAGCAATGAACTAATAACAATCACTGCCGATGCATCAAGTAAAGACGCTGTTAAATTAATGGCTGATCATCAAATCCGTCGGTTACCTGTTGTTGAGGGTGAAAAATTAATTGGTATCGTGTCTCTCGGTGATTTTGCAGTTCGAGAATTAACAGATGATCAAGCTAAAATAGCTCTTTCAGGAATATCTGAGTCTAATTTTAATGAAATGCGACATTAAATGATTTAAAGTGAATTGAATGGTATGATAAAAACAGGTGCCTATCATGCACCTGTTTTTCAAATTTTTCTGATATTCGTAACAATTCCTATTAAATCGAAAGTTATAGATGATATAATTCTTATATCAATACATATAATTTTAGAAAAAGTAATTGAGAGGGGGGAAGCCTCTGCGCACACTTATTAGAATTCTTATAATTTCTGCCATTTTCCTTACAATTGGTTTGTATGTCAGTGTAAATGATAAAAGTGAAAAGGGTGTATTATTAAAAGATCATTCAACTTCACAAATAAAGGAATTGGCTCAAAAGAAGCAAATAGACCAGCCAACAAAGCCATTAACAGAAAGGCCAAAAGAAGGGCTTTCCTTGTTAATTGGACAAGATGTAATTGAGTTAGAAAAGGGATTTGGAAAACCTGAGCGAATTGACCCAACTATATACGGTTATGAATGGTATATCTATAACGTTGACTATAATCGTTATCTTCAAGTTGGAGTAGAGAAAAATAAAGTTGTGACCGTTTATGTGATTGGGGCAGATTTGGATGTTTCTCCATTTGAAATGGGACAACCAATCGAAGAAATCTTCAATACACAATACATTGATACGAATGTTGATATAAATTTAAATGGAAACTCTTATCGATTTGAGTTAAGCGATACAGATTTAAATATACGTCCCCTTGTTAAATTGGGAAATGTTTATGCGCAGCTCTACATCGATAAATTCACAGGAAATTTATCCAGCGTCCGTTTTTTAGATGCCGAGACTATTATTAAGCAGCGTCCATATGAACTTACCTATCGGGGTGAATTATTGGATGAGGCAAAACCAAGTGAAATTTTATGGAAAAGGGTTGAAGATGGGACAAAAAAGGAAATCTTTGACTTAACAAATGTCCTCCGGCTAAGGCATAAACTTAAGCCGCTAAAGTGGGATGAAAAAACAGCCGAAGTAGCTTATCAGCATAGTAAAGATATGTATCAAAATAACGACTTCTCTCATACATCTAAAAAATATGGAAGTCTTGCAGATCGCTTAAAATCTGCTAAAGTAGTGTATCAATCTGCAGGTGAAAATATTGCGGCCAACTACACTGATGGACCTGCTGTTGTTGAAGGGTGGCTAAATAGTAAGGGTCACCGTGATTCATTACTTAATAAAGACTTTTCTCATTTAGGCGTAGGGGTTTATGAAAAATACTATACCCAAAATTTTGTTCGAAAATGGGAGCAGTGATTAAACGAAGAGAAAGGTGATCATATTTACGGTCACCTTTCTCTTTGATTTGTACGATCTACTTTTTCAAAATTAGCGCAGTAAAATTGTTGGTCTTGCCAACGTCCATAAACACGGATTTCTTCACCGAGTTGAAAGGGCACAATTTTCATGTCATGTGTGATAGGTGAAACCTTTTTGACCGTTATTAATTTAGTTTCTGTTTGAAGTTTGAGCTCTTGAACATAGATATACCGGTTATAATAAAATCTTTGTTTTTCATCAAACATGCTTGTTATTTTTCCCTGAACGATCGCTTCTTGTGGAACTTGTCCAGTTGCAAGCCATTTGATGTCATGTTCCTTCATCTCTTTTTTAGTAAGCCAGAAAAAGTAAATGCATATTATTGGAATAACAATGGCTGTAACCATTTGGTTATTTTCCTCCATCTACTTGTTTTTTTACCACGAAAAAGCTTCCAGTTGCATGAGCAATCTTTTTTCCATCACTACGAAATGCTTCACCTGAAATAACTAACATTGTTTTGCCTTGGTGAATAACTTCTGATCTGCAACGCAGAAAATCGCCAGTACCTGGGGCTACAAAATGAACATTGAGTTGGTTAGTTACCACTCCAAATTCATCTGGTGTTATATGATTGGCTAGGACGCCCATGGCCGTATCAAGGATGGTCGAAGTTAAACCCCCATGAAGCATTCCATACGAATTAGTAAGAAGTGAATTTAAAGGGATAGATATTTCACAAGAATGATCGTCTAACTTTTGCTCCATATGTAGTAATCCCTCGAGATAAGTCCTGTTTTTTCCGACTATTTTCTGATTCAGTCCTTCGATCGCATATGAAAGGATCTCTAAATCTTTCTCAGTACCACCTTCAATATATGTTTCAATTAATTGTGATAATGTATGTTTCATATTAAAACCTCTTTCATGATTATATCTTATGCCATCTTATCATTAAGAAGAGTAACTTTAAATAATTTCATTGCTGTTGAAAAAGGTGCTTGCGGTGTAAATGCCATATCAATTTTACCTATTTTTTTCACCATTTTGCGATTTGAACATATGGTATCATAGGCGATTGTTATATTTGAGGTGAAAGATAATGGCTCAAAAAAAATTGCATCCTTCCGTGTCAAAGTTTAAAGAATTTGTAAGGAATAACCCGAAAATTATTCAAGAAGTTCGGAAAGGAAATGCAACTTGGCAAGAATTATATGAGGACTGGTATTTGTTGGGTGAAGAGGATTCCAGGTGGGATTCGATTGGAAAAGAAAAAATAAGTGAGAATGAAGCTACTCCAGAAAAAAAGACAGATTTAATGGCTTCAATTACAGGCATGATGAAAAAAATGGATCCAAATCAGGTCCAGCACCATATTAATAGTCTAAGCCAGGCGATCGGGGCTATCCAAGGTTTATTAACTCAATTTCAAGGAAGTAACCAGCCGACCAATCAGGTGAAGGAATTGGAAGGTCCAAAGCATCCTTTTTCTTTTAGAAAGGATTAAGAGAAGGGGCTAAAGGAAAATGAGAAGCGAGATTATGGAGTATCTTGAAGGTCAAAAGGAGTTAAAAGAATTTATAAGGGAACAACCATTTTGGTATCGTAAGCTATCTAGAAATCCATATGATTTGCAATCACTTCAAATTGCAAGCTTGCATTATTATAAAAAAACAATTCCTCATAAAGTAGAAAAATTTTCAAATAGTGTTCAGATGGCATCTATGATGCTGAATATGTTTCAGTCAATGAATAGTCAACAGTAAAAGACCCAGAGCAATAGTTAAATGGGTCTTTTTTTGCTAATTAACGAGCCATTTTTAAAGTAGTAATAACGGCAACCATTACTCGAGTAATCCGAGAAACCAACCAAAATAAAATAAGCGGAGATTTTTCGGTTAAATGCAGAATGGAGCTCGTTTCGGGGTGTATGATATGCTCCCCTTAGGTAGACAGATTAAAAAATAAAAATCTGTTTACTCAAGGGGAGTATTTATTTTGTCTAAAAGGTCTTATCCTGTAGAAGAAAAATTGAAGATATTAAGGGCGTGTGAGGAAGATAATTATTCAATTTATAAAATTGCATCTATCTATAAAGTGAACAAATCCACCATTATGGAATGGAAACACAAATTCGATAAAGATGGGATTGATGGCCTAAAAGAATCAACCAGTAAGAAAATGTACTCAAAGGAACTTAAGCTTTCAGCTATTAGAGATTATCAGTCTGGGGAATACTCTCTTCGAGAGATTAGCAGAAAATATGGACTCACTGATAAATCTACACTTAGTAATTGGATCAAGAAGTATAATAGTCATAGAGAAATAAAGGAAACGTCAAAAGAAAGGACGAGCTCTATGACTAAAGGGAGAAAAACTACTTGGGATGAACGGATTCAAATTGTGATTAATTGTTTGGGGAACGGTAAAGATTATCAAAAAACAGCTGAATTACATAATGTTTCTTACCAACAAGTGTATCAATGGGTTAAGAAGTATGAAAATGGTGGAGATGAAGCGCTTAAAGATAATCGTGGAAGGACAAAAGAAGAAGCAGAATTAACTCCAGAAGAGAAAATCAAGATTCAGTTTAAAAAGTTGGAAAGAGAAAATGAACGGTTACGTGCGGAGAATATGTTCTTAAAAAAGTTAGAGGAGATCGAAAGGAGGCGAAAGTAAGTCAAATCCGATTTGAGGATAAGTACATCGCTATTCAGGAGCTTCATGAGAAAGAGAATTTAAGCATTAGTTTACTTTGTGAAATTGCGGGAATTGCACGTTCTGCATACTATAAGTGGCTTAATCGTACTCCTTCTTCCCGAGAAATACTAAATAAAGAAATCATTAAGGAGATGAAAATTCTCCATGAAAAGGTTGATAGTACCTTCGGCTATCGTCAAATGACCCTTCATATGAATAGAAAGTTTGAAGAGAAACTTAATCATAAAAGAATATATCGACTAATGAAAGTAGCTGGCTTACGCTCTGTCATTCGGATCAAGAAAAAACAATATAAAAGCACTACACCTCAACAAGTGGCAGAAAACATATTAAATCGGGAATTTACCGCGGAAAAACCAAATGAAAAATGGGTTACAGATGTAACAGAATTTAAGTATGGCCAATCAAAGAAGGCTTATTTAAGTGCAATTCGTGATCTTTATGATGGATCAATTGTAAGTTATGTTTTAGGACATTCCAATAATAATCAACTTGTATTCAAGACGCTTGACCAAGCTACAGTACTATTAGATGAGGAACATCCACTAATCCATAGTGATCGTGGGTTCCAGTACACTTCAAAAGGATTTAAGCGTAAGATAGACGCGGTAAAGATGACACAAAGTATGTCACGAGTTGGTCGGTGTATTGATAATGGACCAATGGAATCTTTTTGGGGAACACTGAAATGTGAGAAGTATTATTTACATCAATATCAGACATTTGAGGAACTTTCTCTTGCGATAGATGAATACATCCATTTTTATAATTATGATAGATACCAAAAACGATTAAACGGCCTTAGCCCTATGGAATATAGAGCTAAAGCCGCTTAAATCTTTTTTATTATTTCCACTGTCTACTTGACAGGGGGCAGTTCAGTATAAACGGAGGTTTTCCGGTTACGCAATGCAAAGCCCACTATTTTCTCGGTTTTTGAGTCAATAGGCGGAAACTCTCCGTCTATTTATGCTATTTTTAATCCACTTTACTAATTAAGAGGAATTTTTCCGTCTATTAAGAATTCGGACAGGTATCAAATATCAACATTTACCTTTAGTATAGCCTATTGTTTAAAAAATTTATTGTTGCACTTTTTGAATTGTCTCCCCCAGGGCTATTGAATCTTGATCACTTTTCTTGGTTTTTAAAGAGTAAAAAATGGAATGGAGGCGAACAATACAAGCAAAAAGGAGTGTTTAAAATGAAGAATAGAAGCTGGTTTTTTTTCATTAGTATTCTTTTGCTTGGAGTTTTGTCAGGCTTTCAAAGTGATCTACCAAAATCAGATACAATACAAAAGAGTTTACCAATCAAAAATAGTAGTACTTCTATGCAAGAAAGAAGTGTTATTACAGCTAATCAAATACCTACAGAAAAGCAATCGTTATTTGTTCATTACCAAACAAAAGGAAATAATCTATTTGTAGAATGTATTGTAACAGGTATTAGCTTTAGAGAGCTAGATCAATCACAACAAAAGGTGGGAAAAATAATTGTATGGCTTGATGGGAAGAAGAAGCAAGAAGCAGATGCTGCCGCTTTTATCATCAAAGGTCTTACAAATGGAAATCATCAGTTAAAACTTGAAGTAGTAAATTTAAAAAATGAACCATATGGTCTAAGCAAGGAATTTGATATTACTATCCATCAGGATTAGGAAAACTTTCGCAACGGTATCTATTTCATGGTAAAATATGAGATGGAGGTGAGCAGGTGTGATTGCTACATCTGAAAGAGTTGAATTATTGGATCGTTCGGAGTATTTAGCGAAAATGGTATTAGAATCCGATATTGCAGACCAATATCGTATTTGTTTATATAACCTTCAAACAAATGAAGTGACACAAAGGAAAATTCGTGAATTTTCCAGCCTCAAAGATCTATACGAGGAAGTTCAACGTTTTGGCAAATATCATCCAGATTATAAAAAAGTGATGGTCCAAATAAGACAAGCCAAAAGAGAGATGGATTTAGATCCATATGTTGCTGATTTTAAAATAGCAGAAAATGATTTGCAAAGTATATTAGACGATATTAGTGCACTCATTGGTGGAGCTGTATCCAAAAATATTAAAGTTCCAACTGGAAGTCCCTTCTTTGAAACTTCTTCAAGCCACAGTGGTGGTGGCTGTGGAAGCGGTGGAAGCTGTGGGTGCTCATAAACACCGGCAAATTAGCCGGTGTTTTACATTATAAAATTATTAATTATGAATGATTGTCCTGTTTGAATTGAAAAGAGGCATTTCTATATGATAGACTAAAAATAACGATTTGTTTTGAAGGGGAAAAGGTATGTTCACACAGAGACAAGGATTGGTTGTTTGGCTTTACTCATTAAAGCAAGCGAAAATGTTAAGACGGTTTGGGAATGTTCATTTTGTTTCCAAGAAATTGAAATATGTAATATTGTATTGTAATCAGGATGAATTAGAAGGAATAATGGGAAAGCTTAATTCCTATTCATTTGTAAAAAAAGTGGAGCCATCCTATAAGCCGTTTTTAAATGTCCAATTCGAAAATTCTGCTCCGGATAAAGCGAAGGAATACGATTATAAAATGGGAATTTAGATAGAATGACTCACACAGGGCCAGACCAAAAATGGATCTTTCTTATACAGTTTTGCTGTATAGTAAGGTTTTTAAGGTCTGGCTCTTTTGTTTTCGTCTATTTGGATAAAAGGATGGATATATAAATGGCAAAGAACATCTTGTTTGCTGCCCTTTTTCTTGGAATAGTAATAGTTTGTTACTGGCAATGGGAATTAATTAAAGGGGAAAAAGGGGCCGAACAATCTTCCACACATCTCGTTTTTCAGCAAATTACTGTTAAAACTGAAGCAAACTCCTTACAAGTAACCCAAGTTTTTCACCATTTAAAGCCAAATCACGAATATAAAATTTTGGCTCCAGAATCAATTGCTAAATGGACATGTGTCAATAAAAAGGGAAAAGAATGCGTTTCAAGTGATAAAGATTTGAAAACCTTTCAGCCTCAATCTGGAGATTTGAAAATCCAATTTTTCATAAATTTAGCTGAAGGACAACATTCATTATTAGAAACGAATTGGCTCATAAAGCTCCAGAATGTAGATGTGTATGAATCAAAAATAGAAATAGTTGATTCGGTTTTTCGAAAAGGGACATGGGTGACTGCACTTCCATTAAAAGGCTTTAATAGGCAGAAATTTATTGACTATTATGTGTTTGAGGGTCGAGGTGAAGATCTACCCTTATATTGGCAAGCTACACCTCTTTATAGGACAAACAAAAGTAATTTTTTCACACTATACTCGCAAAATGCGAATGATCAACCAACAAGTTCATTTCCAAAGCTAAAACTGCCCTCTGGTCATGTATATATGGTTTTTATTCATTCAAATGAGCATGCCGCTATCTCTCTACCTGGATTGCAAATTTCGAGTGATCAACTTACTGCAAAGAGGGTTCAAAAAGTTTGGCTTTCGAATTATTTTAATCATACGTTTCGAAAAAATGGCGCAAACCCTTGGTTAGCAGATGTCTTTTCCTCTTTGTATTTGAATGAGCCAGCAGAAACCGAAAAAGGGACATTCATAATTGAGCAACTTAATGGCCAATTGAAGAAACTAGAAATTGAAAAACTAGTGAAGGCAGTTCTAACCCAGGATTTCGTTCAAACCAAGGACTTGGATAACCAGCTGGGAAAATTAAAAGGGTTAAGAACTAATTTTTTTTCGAGCAATAAAAGTAATGGATCAGCATCCCTTGTTTTTTGGGATGACAGTCAGGTGAAGATAAACGGTACATTAGTGGCAAATATTAACGTTTTAAAGATTAATAAGGAGCTATTTTTCCCATTTATTAAAACAATGAAGAGTTTCGGATATAGTATAAAAGAAAACCATGCACGACATGCTATTTTATTAAAAAAAGATAATAATCAGTTGTTGTTTAACTACAATCAGAGCAATTTTATATATAATGGCCAAAAATATGGGTTATTGGAAAATCCGTTTAGAAATATAGACGGAATAATCTATCTTAATCAAAATGCGCTACATAGCTTATTTAAGATTGAGATAGCCAAATTTGACGGGGAAATCCTTCTTTCAGATTAAACAGATAGCTATGGTATGTATAAGTCAAAAAGAAAACCCTGCAGAAATATCTGCAGGGTCCTTCTATATCCCAATTTAGGAAAGAAGGCAAAGGGAGAGGAGAAACCGGAGGAAGAACTTATGGGGAAACGTAAGTCTTCTCCGCGGTTGGCAACAACATCCTCGAATTGATGTTGTTAGTAACATTATTTCCACAAAAAAAATAGCTTATACCCATTTATATATATATTTTCCAAAGGCACCCTTTTTACAGTAATAATTTAGGTGGTACTTTCTTTCTAATTTATTTGGCTGATAGATGTGATTATGGTAGGATAGTGGAGAAAAATGAAATTTTGGTGAAATTTGTGGTGATAATAATGAGAGTAGTGTCAGGCATTTGTAAGGGAAGAGCTTTGAAGTCAGTACCTGGTAATACAACAAGGCCTACAACGGATAAAGTAAAGGAAGCTATGTTCAATATGATCGGACCATACTTTGATGGGGGGATGGGTCTTGATCTATTTGCTGGAAGTGGGGGGCTTGGTCTAGAAGCACTTAGTCGAGGATTAGAGAAGGTTATTTTTATCGATCGAGAAGTAAAAGCCATTCAAACAATCCATGAAAACATAAAGGCCTGTCACTTTGAAGAAAAAACGGAAGTATTCAGAAATGATGCTGACCGTGCTTTAAAAGCATTAATAAAAAGAGAAATTAAATTTGATTTTATCTTTCTCGACCCACCATATAAAAAGCAACAGCTAGTTAGTCTCATGCAAAAAATAGATGAACATTCACTATTACATAACAATGGAATAATTTTGTGTGAACACAGCCATGATGTAGACTTGCCTCAAGAAGTGGGTAGGTTTTCTCTAATCAGACATGAAAAATATGGAATTATTGCTGTCTCGATATACAGTAATGAAAGTGTTGAATAAGGGGGAGTTTTTTTGGCAAGTATAGCTGTTTGTCCAGGGAGTTTTGATCCAATTACATATGGCCATTTAGATATCATAAAGCGTGGAGCAAAAGTTTTTGATGAGTTATATATTGTTGTCTTAAATAATACATCAAAGAAACCACTTTTTTCGGTTCAGGAACGATTGAACTTAATAAAAGCAGTAACTAAGGATATCCCAAACGTCAAAGTAGATGAATTTCATGGGTTGCTTGTTGATTATGCAAAGAGTGTTGATGCCGATGCTATAATCCGTGGACTGCGGGCTGTCTCGGACTTTGAATATGAAATGCAAATTACCTCTATGAACAGGGTATTAGATGAAAATATTGAAACTTTTTTTGTCATGACAAACAATCAATATTCCTTTTTGAGTTCAAGTATTGTCAAAGAAGTTGCCCGGTATAATGGGAAGATTTCAGAACTAGTTCCACCAATAGTTGAAGATGCCTTACATGAAAAATTTGATCATTTATAAGAAAAAAGCCTGGCATAGATCGGAGAGTGCTAAAAAGTCCTCATGTAACGATCTTTGAAACTTGTCTGTTGATTTCCGCTCCAGGTGCTCGCTTTCCGCGGGGCGGGCGGTAAGCCTCCTGATATGAACGAAACTGTCAAGGCCCCCACTCCACAATAGGTTTTGCTTTGTTTTTGGGTACTCTTAAGAAGAGAAGCTATTTTCGGCTTCTTGTCTTAGTAGGGTATTTAGCCATTCTGGCTAGAATAGCTCCTTCTTTAGCTTACTGACCACTTCTCACCTCTTGGAATAGCTGTCAAGTGCTCTTCTTGACAGCTATTCCAAGAGGTGAGACACTTTTTTAGCTAAAGATGAAATGATCCTTCCTCCTTTTTCTTTTTTTGAATAGAAGGTAAGAACACGGCACGAAGGCAAAAATCTCTACAGCGGTTAGCGCTCTGATATTCGTGGGTTTTCACATTTTATCTTTCCGTATAAAGGACTTTTCCACTAACTCGGGACGTGCGTTAATCTATTTAGATATAGCACAGAGGAGGCACGTGGATTTTCCTTTCCGGTTTTTCTCTTTGCCTTCGAGCCCTATTCTCATTTTTCTATTTATACATCTATCTTGCTTTGAGGAACACGTAACCTTTTAAGCTTGAGGTATATCTTCTACTTCTTGCATCACTGCCCAAATAAAACCTGCCAATTCTCGCGCTACTGCTGTAATGGCTTTACCGCTTTCTTTCCCTCTTGATAATAAGCGGAAATACTTCTTGTGGAGTCGGTTCTGTGCTTTCCACGATATTGCCTGAATCGTTGGTGATTGCCCACTTTGCCGTCTTTGTAGTTCTCCTTTAACAGAGGGTTGATACCGATAACTCCAGGCAGACTCTACCAATAAACGCCGTACGTGTCGATTACCTGTTTTGGTTATTTCTCCTTGTCTCCTTTTTCACCACTCGAATACTCGCTAGGGATTAAACCAACATAAGCCATGAATTGCCTCGGTGTAGTAAAACGTTTAAAAGAACCGATTTCTGCTACAATACTTGTCGCTGTAATAAGAGCTACTCCTCTTAATGATTGGAGTGCTTGAATTTTTTTGGCATGGACACCTTCACTCGCTAGAATTTTAATTTCTTCTTCTAACCTTAGAATACGTTGTGCTAACTCTTTGAGTTGGTGGTAGTATTCCTGGAAGGTTACTTGTAGAGAAGGGTTTTCAAATTTTAAAGTGTCCAGCCATCTGAAATATTTGATTGTCCACTTATTTACTCCAGTAGGAGGTTTAATATCATTACGCAGTAAAAATTTACTTAATCGGTGTTTTCCTCTCAGTTCGTCTTCTTTGGCATCTTCTCTACACCTAACAAGATCCCGCAGAGCCTCATCCTCTGGAGTTGGTACATAAATTGGAGTCAACTCTCCAGCCCGATATAAATGAGCTAAGCGAACAGAGTCCCTGCGATCCGTTTTAATACGTTCTCCAGGTCTTTTAGGAATAAGAGACGGGGCAATCACCGAGCAGTGAATCCCTAGTGTGATAAATAGTCGGTACAATGGATATCCTGTCGGACCAGCTTCATAACACACTCGCAGAGATTCCGGGCTGCCCAATTTTTTCATTAATTTCCTCACTTCTTCTGGTGTATGAGGAATCATTCCATGGTATCTAGGCTCCCCTCGGCCCTCATCGGCAATAGCGACTGCAATTTTTTCCTTTGATACGTCTAAACCTACATATTTAATGGTATCCTTCATAATGACTAGCTCCTTCCGTAATGTAGCTCTGATTTGGTTTTTTGTTTTTCATCAGTAAACATTCTAACCAAATTAACCTACGAATTTACGAGTAAGGAGCTAGTTTCGTTCATGATAACTCGGCGTAAGCGCCTGCGGGGTCTCACCTGTCCCGCTGCTCCCGCAGGAGTCGAGCACCTTCCGCTCCAATCAACAGAGTGCCAAAATTAACATTAGATTTTAAAATAGTCAATATAAAAAAGGTATAATACCTCTTTTTTGAGGGAATTATACCTTTTTTAATACAGCTATATACAATCTTTGATAACGAGTGATGAAGGTCCAAAATCGGTAATTGGTAGAGAAAAAGGTCTTTCAAATGCCACGAATGATTCCAATAAGTCTCTTTTTTATCCGTCTAGTGGAATCAAAGTAGGTTAAGAAATTACGAATAGAACTTAATCGTGCCCGTAATAGGGAATATCTATTTTTTTTTTAGCTAAGCAAAATTTATATCCATAAATTCTGCTGGCGCATAAGGGTAACTACGTCTCTGTCATCGCACTTAGGGGCTCGCCAATCGGCAAGTTTTCTTTATCTCCATAAAGGTTGTCTTCAGACTTTTCTACTTTATCTACCTGAGTTGATTGGAGCGGAGGGCACTTGACTCCTGCGGGATTAGAGGGAATGGGAGACCCCACAGGCGGTACGCCGAGGAGGCTCCCATCCCTCCCCGCGGAAAGCAAGTGCCCGGAGCGGAAATCAACGGGCAAAGTTACGGTCTGAAAACAACCATTTATGCAAAAAGAGCCTTTAAAAAAATCAAAATAACCCAAGCATTTTTCCGTGTTAAATAATATGCTAATTCAGTTGTGATTTGGATAGTTATTTACGTTTTTCTCCACGTTATCGGAACTACTTACATAAATTGCCGGGCTATTTTCATGGGGTCTAACAAGGGCAATTACGCTTCACTTATTTTTTAAAATTATACGATAGGACTAGCACATAGAAAAGTAAGGCAGTCAATGTTATGAGTGGTCCTGTGTCAATCAAGTAATGGTTAAAACTTTGAATCCAAGAGCTATTTGAAATGATAGTAACTGGAATTGCCCTAGTTATGTGTTCTGGGTCTAAAATCCGAGCAGATAATGGTTTCCAAAGTAAATAGGCAAATATACTCGCAAATATACCTTGCATAATTCTAGCGATAAAGAATGGCTGAAAGCGAATATCTGTCTGGGCAAGGATACTGGCTACCTGTGCTTGGACACTAAAGCCACCAAAGGCAAGAATAAAGCTAGTAATTACGATCTGCTGAAGAAGTGTGGCCCCATGAACTTGGCTAGTAAGTTTACTTCCAAGTGTAATTTCAAATAAACCTGATATAAATGGAATACTTAACATTTTTGAGAACGATAATGAAGAAAGGATTACTTCGACCCCTTTTGCAAGAAAAGCTGTAATATGTAAATGATACAGTAGTTTATTAACGACGGAGAATAAAATGATAAACCCGCCGATCATTAATAATGTTTGGATAGAAGAGGTTACCGCATCACCAAGTAGCTTACCAATTGGCCGATTATCCTTTAATCTAGTTTGATGAACGGATGAAAGAGCTGATCTAAGAGTAATTTTCTTTCGACCCATTTTTCGTTTATCACCATCAGAGCTTCCATAAAATCTCATGATCAAACCCACACAAATATTTCCTAAATAGTGGGATAAAGCTAGAAGTAATCCTAATTGGGGATTATGGAAAAATCCGACAGATACAGCACCAAAAATAAACAATGGATTGGATGAGTTCGTAAAAGAAACGAGCCTTTCTGCTTCTATTTGAGTCACTTGACCTTCTTGGCGTAGGCGTGCCGTAATCTTTGCACCCGCGGGGTTACCTGAAGCCATTCCCATTGCCCACACAAAACCACCAACACCAGGAACTTTAAAAAGTGGACGCATAATTGGTTCCAGAATCACGCCGATAAACGTAACAACACCAAAGCTGATCAACATTTCAGAAACAATAAAAAATGGTAATAGAGACGGGAAAACAATTTCCCACCACATATTTAAGCCACGGACTGAGGCGTCAAATGATTCTTTTGGAAAAGAGATCATTGATGCAGCCATTACCGTAACAGCTACCGCTAAGAATATGGTTTTAAACTTAGACCGAGACAATGAGCTGCCTCCTTCCCACAAGCTTTTTGAAATTGTACAAATTTATGGAGTAAATGATAAAATGTAGAGTATTTTATTATTCACTGTCGTAGTCCAACTCCTGACCTTGAACAGGATATTCATACGCAGATTTTGCCAAAAAAGGCGGTTACTTTAGAATTTGGCGGCTTTTCCGTTCAAGATGTTTTTCAATCTAGTCCTTGTCCCCATAACACAATATACTCATACAATGTGAATTTAGACCATAAGATTGAAGGAGATTTCCATTATAAGGGGGAAGTAATGTGGAACGTCCTAGGGTTGGGTTAGCACTTGGTTCAGGAGGAGCACGTGGGTTTGCCCATCTAGGTGCTATAAAAGTTTTACAAGAAGAAGGCATCCCAATTGATCTTATTGCAGGGAGTAGTATGGGAGCTCTTGTGGGTTGTTTTTATGGAGCTGGCACTGATCTAGACCGTCTTTTCCAAATATCTTTAGCTGTTAAGAGAAAATATTTTCTCGATTTTGCTGTCCCTAAAATGGGTCTTATTGCAGGTAAAAAGGTAAAAGAATTTATTAGGATTTTTACACATGGGAAAAATATTGAAGATTTATCATTACCGGTTGGGGTGGTTGCAACCGATTTATTGACAGGTGAAAAGATTGTTTTTAATAATGGTCCAATTGCTGAGGCTGTAAGGGCGAGTATTTCCATTCCAGGTATCTTTATTCCTGAAAAATATGACGGAAGATTATTGGTTGATGGAGGAGTTTGCGATCGTGTCCCTGTTTCAGTTGCTCGAGAAATGGGCGCAGATATTGTCATTGCAATTGATGTTTCAAGAGTCGAACGAAATTCCGAAATTAATTCTATTTATGATGTGATCATGCAAAGCTTTGATATCATGCAAACTGAAATTTTCAATAATAGGGAAATTTCCTCTGATATCATGATTCGTCCACGGGTTGAGATGTATAGTTCACGTGCGTTCACCAATATTGAAGAAATTATTGCCATCGGAGAAGAAGAAACGAGAAACCAAATAAACAAAATAAAAAGTGTTATTGAACAGTGGAAGGAGTAAACAAAGAAATGCGCAAAAAAATATATCTTGCTTCGTTCTCTCTCCTCATCCTTATCTTAATCGGAGGAGTATTTTATTCATTGCCTTACTATGTTTCAAAACCTGGGATGGCGAAAGAGCTTAAGCCAATTATAAAGGTTGAAAATGGGTATCCTG
Organism: Neobacillus sp. PS3-40; assembly: GCF_030915485.1. Taxonomy (GTDB): domain Bacteria; phylum Bacillota; class Bacilli; order Bacillales; family Cytobacillaceae; genus JAUZPL01. The sequence goes on from NZ_CP133266.1 coordinate 3,604,360, forward strand.
AAAAAGGTAACTTTATGTTAACAACTGTACGAATGGGAAGAGCAAATATTTATTCTTATTTGGGAGCGAAACTAAGTAAATACGATGAAATCTATCCACTTGATGAGATCTTATACAAAAAAGAAACAGAGAAAGAATATACAGTCAGGCAACTATATCTAATGTCAGGGTCGAAAATGAATGCCATTGATGTGGCCTACCATAAAGCAGGAAAGCCAGTTCACTATAAATATAAAGGAATTTACGTATTAAATGTGCTACCTGGAATGCCTGCATATGGAAAGCTTCAGGCTGGCGACAGAGTTTTTAAAGTGGACGGAAGAACTTTTCCTTCGTCAGAAAAGTTTATTTCATATGTTGCTAAAAAACATGCTGGCGACCAGATAACATTAACCTACTCGCGAAACAAACAAACGAAAAATGTAAAACTAAACGTTGCTAAATTTAAGGAGGATCCGAGCAAGGTGGGTGTTGGTATTTCGTTAGTGGATGACAAAGAAATCATCGTTAGCCCACATGTGGTAGTAAAAACAGATGAAATTGGCGGGCCATCAGCAGGGTTCATGTTTTCATTGGAAATCTATAATCAATTAACAAAAGAGGATTTAACAAAAGGCTATCAAATTGCAGGAACAGGAACGATTTCAGATGACGGGACTATCGGTCCAATAGGTGGGATCGAGCAAAAAATTATTGCTGCAAATAAGGCAGGGGCACAAATTTTCTTTGCTCCAAATGAAAAAGGATCAAAGCATTCAAATTACCGAGATGCGTTAAAGGCAGGGAATGAAATTAATACAAAAATGAAAATTATACCTGTCGATTCATTTAATGAGGCTGTACGATACTTGGAGAAATTACCTAAAAATAGTAAAAAGATGGTTAAATAACCATCTTTTTTTAGTTGAGCAGAATTTATATCCATAAAGTCTGCTAACGCATTAGGGCTACTACGCTTCTGTCATCGCCCTTAGGGGCTCGCCAATCAGCGAGTTTTCTTTAATCGATGTAAATGGGTGGCTGCCTATATTCCTGGTGAAGAAGCTCATGTTTTGAATTAATGGTAAGGCCATAGGAATAAATTCTGGCCGCCTTAATATCAAGTCTAATCTCAGCATTTTTAAAAGAGGAAACTTTTGAAACTAAGGGTAAACTAAAATGATGTTTCGTTTTATTAAGATATTCTTTACCTTTTTTTGTCATTCCCAACAATCTTAAATAGGTGGCCTTTTCTTGATTTTGTTGCATTTCAGCTTTTTTAGTATTTGTTAAAATATGTGTGCAGATTCTTTGCAGCCTTGTCCTTGTATATCGTTTTGTTTTTACCTTTTCCATAAATTCATGAAAACAATTAGATTCTGTAGCTGCTGCAATTAACCGATTTTCTATTCCTTCTTCTACTTCATAAATGTCTTTCAGTTCCATTGGATCACATTGGAGGATCCGAAATTGCAAGTATGGCCAATAAATCTCCCACTGATGAAGAATTCCATAATGATGTATGTATTCTTTTAAAAGATTGTTTGTCGTAGAGGGTACATATTGGTCAATTGAAACGGATGAGCAATCATCAGAAAAAAGCGCCTTTCGGATACTTGTCGCACTTGCAATAGTCTCGGAGGAAAAGGATTCATCATGGTATTCGGCGTTCTTTCTCTTAAATGTTAGCGGTAAAATTGAGCTGTTTTGTCTCTTAATGGATTTCATATATTGAAAACCTAAAATATTATTTGGTGTTGTCAAATTTAAAAGCTCCTCTGAATGGGTCAAATGTTCAAATGACATTGACAAGGCTTTTGGATAACTAACACCTGTTTTTATGTACTTTCGAAGTTCTTCTTCATAGGATTCTTGATGTGAATCCAGGAATTCTATTGTTTTATGGAAGGAATGAGTGTTTCCACTTTCACTTCCGAAACAAAGCGAATCACATCCTGCAGCGTCTAGAATGGAAATTGCTCCATTTGCAAATACTTCAGCCTTTTGAGTAGCGAATAAATAGGGCAATTCAAAAACAATATCCACACCACTAAGTAAAGCCATTTTCGTTCGGTACCATTTTGAAACTAATGCGGGTTCGCCCCTTTGTAGAAAATCTCCACTCATTACGGCTATCACTACATCCGCTTTTGAAAGGGCTCTTGCAGCCTCTAAGTGATAGCTGTGTCCGTTATGGAAGGGGTTGTACTCGACAATTACGCCAACAGACTTCATTGATTACGTCTCCTTATATAAAGGCTAATGAAGCGTGTGAAACGAGGCTTTCACACGAATGAGCCAAAAATTGTTTTTATCAAAAAAATATTTTCATCAATAATTTGCAAAAAGAAAAACGTTGGTTTGTTCGTATAACTAGTATAGCAGAGTTTCCAAAATAAGGAGTAACTTCAAACCTAAACGAATAAAGAGACAATAGGTAATTCTATTGTCTCCTGACGGTGTGATTCAAAATTAATAAGGATGTCCATACCAGCCTTGGTAGTGATGAGGATAACCGTGGTGCCAATGATGATGGAAACCTCCATGATATCCGTGGGGATGATGGTATCCTCCACCCCAATATCCATAAGGATGATGGTATCCTCCGCCACCATAATACGGATAGCCAGGGTAGCCTACACCTATAATTATTGGTTGTGAATAGGGCATTTAATCACCTTCTTTTTCTATTTATGCTTATACAATATGTCAATAAAATCATATCGAGCCTATCTCATTGATAAATAGGCACATTTAGGTCATTAGCCTAAATGTTTGCTAACTGTTTAAACTGGATAAACTAGCAAATGAATACCAAGATCAATAAATCAATTTTGCTAATTTAATGGTGTAAAGAAAAAACATTGACAAAAAATTATACGAAAGCTATAATTACCTTTGTTGCCTTGAGGTGAATGAATTGAAATGGACATTAAGTCAATTGCAAAAATATCGAAACAAGGATTTTTCGTTTGATGAAATGATTCGAGTTGATGAGATTAAACAAGTAGATCCATCAATTCGGGAAGTGTCGCCGATTCATATAATGGGTCGAGCGGATATTGATTCAACGAGAGTGACGTTTCATTTTAAAATAGAAGGTCATTTAATACTTCCTTGTTCTCGTACTTTAGTGGATGTAAACTATCCTATTAATGTCGAAACAACTGAAACTTTCCTCTTGCAAGATTCTGACTATGTGACTGATGATGAAGTGCATCAACTTAAGGATGATTGCATTGATTTATCACCTGTAATTAGAGAAATTATTTTGCTTGAGGTTCCAATGCAAGTCTTTTGTGATGATGTCAATAGTGAAGGTGCTGCCCCACAATCAGGAAAAGATTGGGAGGTAGTTCGTGAAGACGAATTGTCTAAAAAAATTGATCCAAGACTCGCTGGTCTTGCAAAGTTCTTTGACGACAATAATTCTTCTTCCGATTCATAATCGAAAAAATAAGAAGCAAAATGGAGTGTCAGATTTCTGGACTTCATTACTTTCTTAATATCTTTAAGGAGGTGGGAAGAATGGCTGTACCTTTTAGAAGGACTTCTAAAACTGCAAAGAGAAAACGTCGTACACATTTTAAATTAAGTGTTCCTGGTATGGTAGAATGCCCTAACTGTGGTGAAATGAAACTAACTCACCACGTATGTAAAGCTTGCGGAACATACAAAGGAAAAGAAGTTGTAGTAGTTAACGACTAATTTCCATTAGATATAAAGCACAAGGAGCTTAATGCTCCTTGTGCTTTTGTCGTTGTGGGAAAAGGGCCAAGTGTCTAAATTGGGGGAATTTTAGGGTGGCTTATACAATTGAGAGACGGGAAAAAGGTTATTTATTGTTTACGATAACTAGAAATGAAAAAAGAAATGCTATTAATTATGAAGTCATGCAAGGACTAGAGGAAGCGATACGAATCGCAAATGACTCGGATATTAATGCACTGGTTATTACGGGTAGTGGTGATCAGGCTTTTTGTTCAGGTGGGGATTTAACTGTTTTTCACTCCCTTGAAACAAGTACAGAGGCCTATGCTATGCTTTCAAAAATGTCAAATGTTCTTTACTCGTTACTAACTTTACCAAAGCCGACAGTCGCTTTGGTGAATGGAATAGCAATTGGCGGAGGCTGTGAGCTTGCAATCGCATGTGATTTTCGCTTGGCTAAAAAAGGGATCAAAGCAGGCTTTGTGCAAGGAAAGCAAGCTATTACAACGGGTTGGGGTGGGGGAACTATTTTAGCAGAGAAACTTACGGTTTCAAATGCGATGAAACTACTAATGGAAGCAGAAATACAACCTGTAGAACACCTTCTAATAAATGGGTTTATTGATGATCTATTTGAAGAAACTCCTATTAAAGCTTGTGAAGAATTCCTGGGGAACCTTTTATCTCGTGATCAAAATGTATTGAAATCCTATAAAAATATATGGATTCGAAAATGGACCCAAACCAAGCTTCGTGAAAGAATTGAAGAAGAGGTAAGGACTTGTGCTGGATTGTGGGAAGGTGAAGCACATCATTCGTATGTTAAAAAATTCATGAATAAGAAACATACATAATTTTTTATTTCTAATGATCTACTGTTTTAAAGCGACATACTCCCTATTTTGACGGACTTCGTTTCTCCCTAAAATCAGAATAAAGATAAAACAGTATGGTGATATAAGTCTATCTTTTCTAGTAGATGCATATGTATGAATAAAAACACTAGGAGGGATAATGAATGTCACCTACTCGTCAAGATGCATGGACTCAGGATGAAGATTTGTTACTTGCAGAAATTGTCCTTAGGCATATAAGAGAAGGTGGAACACAATTGCAAGCTTTTGAAGAAGTAGGGAAACAACTTTCCCGAACCTCAGCTGCCTGTGGCTTCCGCTGGAATTCATATGTTCGAAAACAATATAAATCAGGTATTGAACTATCAAAGAAGCAGCGTAAAGATTTAAAGAAACAATCAAATGTTTCTGACTTTGATCAACCAAAAGAGGTCGATTTAAGGGAAGAATCGTTCAAGTATGAAGAGATTCAAAATGGACCAATGACATTTGATGTCGTTATTAACTTTTTAAAAGGACTTCAGAAAAAAGCTGAGATTTCCTCCAGTGTTCAAGAAGATAAAGAAAAATCCTTTGAGAAAATAAAAGAGTTGGAAAAAAAGACATTTTATCTTTCTGCAGAAAATGAAAGACTTGAAAAAAATATAAAAGCAATTGAAGAGGACTACCACTCCTTAATTGAGATCATGGAAAGGGCTAGAAAAATGGTCGTTCTTAAGGAAGAAGATCGCCTGCAAAAAGTGAAATACCAAATGAAAAATGAAAAAGTCGAATAAACGCAAAAAAAGCGGACATTTTCGTCCGCTTTTTATATTGCTTAGTCTAGCTAGAGAAAACAATAGTCCCTATGGTCTGCGAAAATTATTGAGCGCTGGCACCATCAGGAGTCCAAACAAGTGGATTTTCACCGAGATCGCGTTCCATTTCATACTCAACGGGCGTGAAGCCCATTTTTTCCCAAAAAATGCTGGATTGATTTTTTGGATTGGCCTTTATTGGTAAGCCAAAGCCTTTGGCAAAATCAACAAGTGTTTTCCCAAATCCCTTGTTTCGATATTGCGGTAATACCTCAAGCTTCCACAATTCAAAATAATTTTGTGGAGGTGAAAAGTAACGGTCAAATTTTGCTTCAACTTGATAAAGACTCATTCTGCCCACTAGTTTGTCTCCAAAATAGATGCCATAAAATGGTGAGCTGCCCTCATCCTCAATAATATTGGCTTCAAGATCCTCTAGCATTGACAACTCTTGAATGCCATACTCTTTAAATTTTTTAAATTCTTCCAATGTCTTAAAATTTACTTTTAGCTTTTCTACTTTCATTTTCAAAATAAATGCCTCCTCGAAAGTACTTTCATTATATTGTATAGAACAAATTGATCATGAATAGCATAGTTAGCAAAATATTTTTAATATTTATATAATGAATTATGTTTATTATATAACAAAAGAGGGAAAAATTCTTCTTTAATAATTAAAATTAAATTCTGAATATGCAGGAAATTAGTAAGTATTGTAGAAACCTTATGAAAGAGTAAAGGGAAATGAAAGGGGAAATAGAGTGCAAAAAATTTTAATTGCCAATCGAGGAGAAATTGCTTCACGGATTATCAAAACCTGTCATGAAATGGGAATTGAGACTATTGCGGTCTATTCCGATGCAGATCGGGATATGCCATTTGTTAAAGCTGCTACAAAGGCTGTTCATATAGGAGAGGCACCAGTTAATAAGTCCTATTTACAAGGAGATATGATCCTTGAAGCTGCATTGCGCGAAAAAGTGGATGGAATCCATCCGGGTTATGGCTTGTTGTCTGAAAATGCAGAATTTGCTTCAAATGTAACGAATGCTGGAGTGATATTTATTGGTCCCAATCCTAAGACAATCGAAATTATGGGGGATAAGATTGTTTCACGTATGATGATGGAAAAAGCAGGAGTCCCAGTTGTACCCGGTAGTAGCGGTATTAAAACTGAGGAAGAAGCAGTAAGTATTGCGGATTCTATTGGATACCCGGTTATGTTAAAGGCAAGTAGCGGTGGTGGTGGAATCGGAATGGTACTTTGTGAAAATGATCAGGCGTTAATGAGATCATTTGCTTCAACAAAGGCGAGAGCTATGTCCTATTTTGGTTCAGATGAAGTATTTATTGAAAAGTATATCCCGAATGCAAGGCATATAGAGGTCCAAGTGTTTGGGGACTCTTATGGAAATGTTGTTCACTTGTTTGAAAGGGATTGCTCTATTCAAAGAAGGCATCAAAAGGTAATTGAGGAATCTCCTTCGCCGTTTCTCTCTGAGGAAGCTAGGAAAAGACTCTATGAAACAGCCATTAAAGCTGCAAGGGCAGTAAATTATTCTAATGCTGGCACAATAGAATTTATTGTTGATGAAAATCAAAATTTTTATTTTCTTGAAATGAATACAAGACTTCAGGTAGAGCATCCCGTTACAGAACAAATAACTGGCATTGATCTTGTTCAATGGCAAATTCTTGTTGCGAGAGGTGAGAAATTGCCCTTATTGCAACCTGAGATTCAATCCATGGGACATGCAATTGAATTCCGACTTTATGCAGAAGACCCGGTTCGGTTTTTGCCATCTCCTGGTAAAATTAGTAAATTGAACTGGGGCGATACAAATGGGATCAGAATTGATTCTGGATATGAAGAAGAAGGAACAGTCACTCCGTTTTATGATCCGATGATTGCAAAGTGTATATTCCATGAGCATTCAAGAAAGAAATCATTATTGAAAGCTAAGAATTTCTTTGGAAATTTACAAATTGAAGGGATCAAAACCAATGTACCACTGTTCCAAAATATTTTAGATGATGAAGATTTTCAGAAAGGTTCATATACTACTGGTTTTTTAAATAAAGGCTTTGTTAAATAATATTTTGAATAATAGACTTATGGCTAAAATGAGCCAATAATCAACAGAGTTAACGCACAGAGCCAAATAAAACTAAAATAAGAATAGGAGTGTTAAAAGATGAAAGTAATAACTGCGACGATGGCCGGGACTGTTTTTAATATATTTGTTTCAAATGGTGACAAAGTTGAGGAGAGACAAGAAGTTTTGATGCTTGAATCAATGAAGATGGAGATTCCAATTGAAAGCGAAATTCAAGGAGTTGTAAAGGAATTGAAAATTAAAATTGGTGACTTTGTCAATGAAGGAGATATCTTATTGGAATTAGAATAAGAGTAGCTTTGATAAAGTAGAGAGCGCGAGTTGCCTAAAAAAGTGAATCGATATTTCTAACCAATCATAACTGAATATATTTTTTTTATAACAAATTAGGTGAAGCTAGAGTTCAGATCTGCTCACCACCTTATGGGAGATGAGTTTGTTTGACAATGAATAATATATTAAATGAAAATTTACAAACAAAACGAGAGAAGATAGAAGCTGGTGGGCATCCAAGATATCATGAGAAGTTAAAAGAGCAAAATAAATTATTTGTCCGAGATCGACTAGCCTTACTTTTTGATGAAAGTAAATATGAAGAGGATGGAAAATTTGCAAACGTCCATTCAGAGGATTTACCTGCAGATGGCGTTGTTACAGCTATTGGAAAGGTGAATGGGCAGACAGTTTGTGTGATGGCAAATGACTCTACTGTAAAGGCAGGCTCATGGGGAGCTCGAACAGTGGAAAAAATCATTCGTATTCAAGAAGTGGCTGAAAAACTAAAAGTCCCTTTATTCTATCTTGTCGATTCTGCAGGAGCAAGAATTACTGACCAATTAGATATGTTTCCAAATCGACGCGGGGCAGGAAGGATTTTTCACAATCAAGTAAAACTTTCAGGCATGATTCCCCAAGTATGTTTATTGTTTGGTCCATCTGCAGCGGGTGGGGCATATATACCAGCATTTTGTGATGTTGTTATTATGGTTGATCAAAATGCCTCGATGTATTTAGGGTCACCACGAATGGCTGAAAAGGTAATTGGCGAAAAAGTAACACTTGAAGAAATGGGTGGGGCGAGGATGCATTGTACCGTTAGCGGTTGTGGTGACATTCTAGTCAAAAATGAAAAAGAGGCAATAGAAGCAGCTATCAACTATATTAGTTATTTTCCAGCTAATTTTACAGAAAAAACGAAAGCGCTTACAAGTATTATGCCAAGACCAGGGCGTGAATTAGAAGCTATCATTCCTGTAAATCAAAATGCTCCTTTTGATATGTATGAATGTATTGATGCGTTGATTGATGATGAAAGTTTTTTTGAAGTAAAAAAATTGTTTGCACCCGAACTAATTACAGGATTGGCAAGAATAGATGGAAAAGCAATTGGGATCATTGCCAATCAGCCTAAAGTAAAAGGTGGAGTACTGTTTGTTGATTCTGCTGATAAAGGGGCGAAATTTATCCAATTATGCGATGCATTTCATATTCCATTACTATTCCTTGCCGATGTACCAGGATTTATGATTGGCACAAAAGTCGAGCGAGCAGGGATTATTCGACATGGTGCAAAACTGATCGCCGCAATGAGTTCAGCAACGGTTCCGAAAATATCTGTTATTGTAAGGAAAGCATATGGTGCAGGGCTTTATGCGATGGCTGGCCCCGCTTTTGAACCAGACTGTTGTATTGCACTTCCAACTGCTCAAATTGCCGTTATGGGCCCTGAAGCAGCAGTCAATGCTGTTTATTCAAACAAAATAAACGATATTGAAGATCCAAAGGAAAAACTGGCGTTTATACAAATGAAACATCAAGAATATAAAGAGCATATTGATATTTACAAACTTGCATCAGATCTTATAGTAGATGAAATCGTTGCCCCGGCAGAACTAAGAGAGGTATTAATTAGCCGTTTTCACTACTATCAAACGAAAGAAGTAATCTTTAGTGTAAGGAAGCATCCAGTCTATCCAGTTTAAACAAAAATCCCTTTTCGTTTTAAACCGAAAGGGGGTTTTTTGTACATTTCCAAGCTAACCTGCGAGTTTTCTTTAGCTAAGCAGAATTTATATCCATAAATTCTGCTAGCGCATAAGTGCAACTACGCCTCTGCCATCGCCCTTAGGGGCTTGTCAATCGGTGAGTTTTCTTTAGCTAATCAGAATTTATATCCATAAATTCTGCTAGCGCATAAGTGCAACTACACCTCTGTCATCGCCCTTAGGGGCTTGTCAATCGGTGAGTTTTCTTTAGATACCAACAGTCGGTTCCTTCTGATAAAATAAGACTAATGATGAAAAATGAGGGATTTATTTATGAAAAAAATAGGAATAATTGGTGCTGGGTCAATAGGTCTATTATTTGCATCACACTTAAGTAAAGCGTTTTCTGTTACAGTCTTTACTAGAACCCGTGAACAAGCCAATGAAATTACGAAAAATGGCGGCATCATTTTGATTGAAAACAAACAGCAATTGCTGATTCCGGTTCATGCCCTACAGGTAGATGAATGGGTAGATAATGAAGATTTGACCGTGGTTGCTGTGAAACAATATCAACTTGATATTGTTATTGAGAAAATAAATAAGATTAATAATTGTAAAAAAAATCTTTTGTTTTTGCAAAATGGAATGGGGCACTTAAAGCAGCTCTCGTTCGTTAATGCGAATAATATTTTTGTTGGATCTGTTGAGCATGGAGCTTCTAAAGACAATACTATAACGGTTAGACATAACGGGGGTGGGGCAATAAATCTTGCAGTCTACCGAGGCGATAGGGAGTATTTATCCCAGATAGCAACAAAGTTTCCTTCTGAATTTCCGGTTACTATCCAGGAAAATTATTTTGAGATGCTAGTAAATAAATTAATTGTTAATGCAGTTATTAATCCTTTATCAGCCATTCTCAAAGTGAAAAATGGAGAACTAATAAGCAATCCTTTTTATTTTATGACATTAGAAAGTTTTTTTGGGGAAATCTCCTGTGTATTAAATTTAAAAAACCCACAAGTCTACTTGCAGAAAATCATTACGGTTTGTGAAAATACTGCTGATAATCGATCTTCCATGTTAAAAGATATTGAGATGGGGCGAAAAACAGAAGTAGAAGCCATTTTAGGATTTTTAATTGAAGAAGCAGAAAAACAAGAAAAGAATACTCCGCTCATTACAACTTTTAACAATTTAGTGAAAGGAAAAGAGGCTGAAAAGGGGGAGGAATGTTGATTGCGATATTCACATCAATTATTGCATTTTTAATAACCATGCCACTAATAGGATTATTTACTACATATTTTGTTATAAAAAAACGAACGAAAAATCATCGAAAATCTTTACATAGAGCACTAGATTACACGACTATTTTTTTTATTTTTGCCGTACACTTTTTAATCATAACTATTTGGGAGAAATCCCTTTTTTGGTTAATTATCTTATTTTTGCTTGTATTGGCTTTGGCCTTCGTGATCGTACATTGGAAAATTAAAAAGGAAATTATCTTTTTAAATGTCCTTCGGGGGTTCTGGCGGTGTAGTTTCTTAGTGTTTTTTCTTGCCTATTTTACGCTTACTTTGCTTGGTCTAATTCAGAGAGTGTTAGCGATTATTTAATATACTAATTCCAGAGCAAAGTTTTTTCTAAATATAGCTATTAATGCTATACTCGAATAGAATATTGTGGTTTAAGAAAGGAAGTCAATAAATGGAGATTTTTAATCTCTCTTTACCAGCAACAAATCGGTTTGCCTCAAATTATTTGAAGCAATCTGATGATATTCAACCTTTTTTTCATTATCGTTTTGAACAATCATCCGCTGATTGGGATCGGGTAGCGGAATTGAAGAATAGAACGTTTCCTCGCGAAAAGGTTGCTCAACATATTGAGGATTTTATGGAAGGATTTCCTTCTTCTGAATTTGTAAAGAAGTCAATTGAAAAATTGAAACAACCGAATAGTGTTGTCGTAATTGGCGGGCAACAAGCAGGAATACTGACTGGTCCCCTTTATACATTACATAAGGTAATTTCGATCATTAAATTAGCCGAGAAAAAAGAGAGAGAATTGAGTATCCCAGTTGTCCCTGTTTTTTGGATTGCAGGTGAAGATCATGATTATCAAGAGGTCAATCATGTTTTTATTCCAATGGAACAAAGAGTAGATAAATGGATTTATCCTGAAAAAATGTTACAGAAGAAAATGGTTTCAAACATCGAATTAAATAAGGAAACTTGTTTATCATGGGCACAAAACCTAATAGAAAACTTTGGTGAAACAAACCATACTAATCTTCTTTTAGATTTTGTTCGAAACCAAATTGAAAAATCAAAGACGTTTGTTGATTTTTTTGCCAATATCATTATGGAACTTTTTAAAGATTATGGACTTCTCATAGTTGACTCTGGGAATAATAGCCTTCGTATTCTAGAAAAAGAGATATTGGTGCAACAAATCCATCACCATGATTCCATAACCAATTCTCTAATCGAGCAGCAAAAGCAAATTAGCAAAAAGGGATTTCCGATTACGATTGAGACAAATGAACAAGCTGCAAACCTTTTTTATTATGATCATAGGTTTAATGAACGTATTTTGTTGGAATTTGATCGCCTTACAGATCATTTTGTGGGGAAAAACGGTGCTATTTCTTTTACAAAAGATGAGTTAGTGGATATTGCGAATAATGATCCCTCAAAACTAAGTAATAATGTTGTTACGAGACCATTAACTCAAGAATGGCTTTTTCCAACAATTGCGTTTATTGCAGGGCCAGGTGAAATTTCCTACTGGGCAGAATTAAAACTTGTATTTGAACATTTTGGCATGAAGATGCCGCCAATTGTCCCGCGTTTAAATATTACACTTGTTGATCGTTCAATAGAAACGGATTTAAATGAATTGAATCTGCAAGTTGCAGATGTTTTAACTCGAGGTACAAATGTAGAAAGAGAACAATTTCTCGAGTCCATTAAGAACAAAGATGTAGAGGAATTATTTTTAAGCACAAAGGAACAATTATTGGCACAGTATAGTCTTATTGAAGAAAAAACAAACTTGCTTGATAAAGGACTTCTTCCGTTATTGAAGAAGAATGAAACTTTTCTTATGAAGCAAATTGATTTTATGGAGATGAAATTAGAAGAATCAACGAATAGAAAACATGAAGTCACGCTAAATAAATTTGATCGAATAGCTCTTTCTTTAAGACCGGATGGATTTCCGCAGGAAAGAATTTGGAATGTATTTTATTATCTTAATCAGTATGGCCCAAATCTTACGAAAGATTTAATGGAATTACCTTATATATTTGATGGAAGCCATAAAATAATAAAAGTGTAAAAAACTTCGCCATTTGTGTGAAGTTTTTTCTTTTTTAAGCTAATCAGAAAGGAGTTTAAGTTGTATAAATCAAATAATTGTAAAAAATAAGTGGAGGAAAGTGGGGAGATGTGGTACATTCTAAATAGAATGTGGGGGTAATGGGTATGTTCATGGGTGAATACCATCATAGCATTGATAATAAAGGCCGAATGATCATCCCTTCTAAATTTCGTGAAGATTTAGGAGAAATGTTTGTTATCACACGTGGTCTTGACGCATGTTTATTTGGTTACCCAATAACTGAGTGGAAACTTATAGAGGAAAAGCTGAAAGGCTTGCCGCTAACAAAAAAGGATGCCCGTGCCTTTACACGATTCTTCTTTTCCGGTGCTACTGAAAGTGAGCTTGATAAACAAGGGAGAATCAATATCCCTGCACCATTACTTCAATATGCAAAATTAGAAAAGGAATGTGTCATAATAGGTGTTTCCAATCGAATTGAAATTTGGAGCGAGCAACTTTGGGAAGACTATTTCATTCAGTCAGAAGAATCCTTTGCCGAAATTGCTGAAAATATGATTGGGTTTGATATATAATGGGAAAGTTATCTTAGTATAATTCTGTTATATGTCTTTCGATTGGAGTGAAAAGAATGTTTGAACATACAACTGTATTGTTAGAAGAAGCTGTAGATGGATTAAATATAAAACCAGATGGTATATATGTTGATTGCACATTAGGTGGGGCAGGACATAGTTCTCGTATCCTTTCCAAGCTTGGTGAACATGGGAAATTATTTGCTTTTGACCAAGACTCAACAGCTCTTGCCCATGCAAAAGAGAAATTATCAGGTTATAGTGAACAATTAACCCTAATAAAGAGTAACTTTTTACATTTAAAAGAAGAGCTTGAGGATTTAGGAATACAGAAAGTGGACGGGATTTTATATGATCTCGGTGTTTCTTCTCCACAGCTTGATACTCCCGAAAGGGGATTTAGCTACCATCATGATGCACCACTAGATATGAGAATGGATTCTGATGCAAGCGTCTCAGCATTTGATGTGATTAACCATTGGTCATACGAGGATTTAGTTCGCATCTTTTTCCGATATGGTGAGGAAAAATTTTCTAAACAAATTGTCCGAAAAATTGAAGCAGCAAGAGAGATAAAGCCAATCGAAACAACTGGTGAACTTGTTGAATTGATTAAAGAAGCGATTCCGGCACCTGCCCGAAGGAAGGGCGGACATCCGGCAAAGCGTGTTTTTCAAGCGATACGCATTGCTGTAAATGATGAGTTAGCTGTATTTGAGCAATCATTACAACAAGCAATAGAATTGCTGAATAAAGGTGGAAGAATAAGTGTTATTACCTTTCATTCTTTAGAGGATAGAATTTGTAAAGCTGCTTTTAAAAAGGAAAGTGAAATGCCTGATTTACCACGTGGTCTTCCGATCATACCAGAAGAGTACAAGCCTGTTTTAAAGTTGATTTCGCGTAAACCAATTGTTCCATCAGAGGAAGAATTGGAGCATAACAACCGTGCAAGATCTGCAAAGCTCCGTATTGCAGAAAAACAATAGATTATTTTCAGGAGGGGAAAGAATGGGCAATCTTGCTAGAAATCTTCAGCAACAACAACAAGAAAGGCATAATGAAGTTCAAAAACAACATAGATCTGAAAAGAAAAATGCATTTTGGCTATCGCCTGGAGAAAAAGTGTTGGGATTAGCATTTGCTGGGATGGTTTGTTTTGGAGCTATCCACATTATTTCTAATCAAGCGGATATTTATAAAGTAAATAAACAGATTCAGGAAGTCCAATCTTCGATTAAAGAACAGCAAAAGGTGAATAGTGATCTAAACGTTCAAGTAAGTGAATTAAGTACATACGAGCGTATCTTAACTAAAGCGAAGAAAATGGGTCTTGTCCTAAATGAAAATAATGTTAAGGTTGTGCAATAAAAATGATTAAGAAACAACCATATATGAATGTTGGAGCAGTGATGTTGTTTGTTATTTTCAGCCTGCTCTTTTTTATATTGCTCTATAGGTATTTTTCTATTGAAATAACTGGAGAGGTAGGCGGGCAGCCTTTAGCGGCGAAAGCGCTGCAAAAGCATAGTAGGGAAGGAATTTTGGAAGCAGCAAGAGGTACTATCTTTGATCGAAATGGAGAGATCGTAGCAGAGGATACGGCTTCTTATTCACTCATTGCTATTCTCGATAAAAAGATGACTACAAATCCAAAAAACCCACAGCATGTTGTAAATCCGGAAAGAACGGCAAAAAAACTAGCAGAATACATTCATATGAGTGAGTCAAAAATCTATGAAAAACTCACGAAAAAGGGACAGTTTCAAGTCGAATTTGGTAAAGAAGGAAGAGATATTTCCTTTGAAACGAAAAAGAAAATTGAAGAATTGAAACTTCCTGGAATTACATTTGTCCGTGATTCCAAGCGCTTCTATCCAAATGGAATTTTTGCTTCTCATCTTGTTGGTTATGCAGATCGGGTAGAACAAACAGATGGTTCCTATAAATCGGTAGGAAAAATGGGAATAGAAAAAACGTTAAATTCATATTTAACAGGTTATAATGGGAAAATTAATTATGAAAGTGATCTCTGGGGCTATTTACTCCCTGATGACAAACCCAAAGTAACACCTGCTCAAAATGGAAAGGATGTTTATCTAACGATAGATAAAAAAATCCAAACATTTTTAGAGGATGCTATGGATAAGGTAGATAGAGAGTATAAACCAAAGAAAATAATTGTGATTGTTGCAGATCCAAAAACAGGCAATATTTTAGCAATGGGTCAACGGCCAACATTCCATCCGAAAACAAAGGAAGGGATTGAAAAGAGCTGGCATAATGAAGCGGTTGAAACATCGTTTGAACCCGGGTCAACAATGAAGGTTTTCACACTTTCAGCTGCAGTTCAGGAGAATGTGTTTAATCCAAATGAACTCTATAAATCTGGTACTTATAAAGTAACACCTACAAGTAAAGCAATTCATGACTGGAATTACTCAGGTTGGGGAAGTATTCCATTCTTGGAGGGTGTGCAGAGATCTTCCAATGTTGCGTTTGCAAGGATTGCCAATGAAAAGCTAGGGTTTGATCGATTTCATGATTACTTAACAAAATTCGGTTTTGATCGACCAACTGGAATTCAACTTCCGGATGAAGCAACTGGAAAAATCCTTTTTCATTATCCTATTGAAAAGGCAACAACTGCTTTTGGTCAAGGAACTGCGATAACCCCGATTCAACAAATACAAGCCGCAACAGCTGTCGCAAACAATGGGAAAATGATGAAACCTAATATAATTGAAAAAATTGTTAACCACGATACGGGAGAAATCGAAAAAAAATTTAATCCAGAAGTGGTTTCTTCACCAATCAGTGCTGACACAGCAAAAAAGGTCCGTGATATTCTTGAGACTGTTGTGACTTCTCCGAAAGGTACAGGGAGTAGGTACAAGATTGAAGGGTACAGTGTTGCTGGTAAAACAGGAACAGCACAAATACCGGATCCAACAGGAGGATATTTAACAGGAGCTAAAAACTATATTTTTTCATTCATAGGAATGGCCCCAAAAAATGATCCGAAACTGATTGTCTATGTAGCTGTTCAGCAACCTGAAGTTGATGATTATACAAAAGGCTCCATCCCGGTTTCAGAAGTTTTCGACCCCGTGATGAAAAATAGTTTACAATATTTAAATATCCAACCATCTAAACAAGAAAAAGCAATAGCAAATAAATTACCAAACCTATCAGGTAAATCTGCTCAAACTGTTGTTAAAAGTCTTTCGGAAAAAGGTTTTGAGTCCGTTGTTCTTGGAACAGGAACAGAGGTAAAAGATCAACTTCCAAAGGCAGACACAACAATTCTTGAAGGGGAAAAAGTCCTTATTAAAACAAGTGGGACAATAAAAATACCTGATATGACTGGTTGGTCTCTAAGGGATGTCATGAAAATGGCAAAATTAGCTGATGTAAAGCTTAATACCAGTGGAAGTGGTTATGTCATGAAACAAAATATGAAACCAGGTACTCCATTGAAAAAAGGGGATTTTTTAATCATTCAACTAGCAATCCCCGAACAACAGTTAAAGGGAACAACTCAAAAGGATAAAAATAATGATAAAACAGTTCAGGACTAATGACAGGTTCCGTTCTGAGAAAAGAATTAAAACAAACTACCTATATTTTGAGTGCTAAATGATATTAAAATTAGCACTTCAGATTGTCGAAAAAGGCATCGAGAGCACGTTCTCTCGATGCCTTTTGTTTTTAGACCATAACTTTGCCCGGAGCAGAAATCAACGGGCAAAGTTATGGTCTAAATACCATTTTGTCCTAGGCGTTCTATTCAAATAAGTACAAGCATATAAATGAACGACCTACCAATAAAAGGAGGATCGTTCACTTATGCGTGTTTCAAATGTAACCGTCCGTAAACGGTTAATGATTGCCTTGTTCGTTGGAATCCTAATTTTTCTGATCATTGATGTTCGACTTGGATATGTACAGTTCTTACTGGGCAATGATTTAACAAATCGGGCAAAGGGCTTGTGGAGTCGTAATATTCCTTTTGAGCCCCAAAGAGGAGAAATTGTTGATCGAAATGGGGTAGCGTTAGCCACAAATATTAGTGCCCCGACAGTCTATGTTGTCCCAAGACAAATCAAAGACCCGGCCATAACAGCAGAGAAGCTTGCATCTGTATTGAATATGACTAAAGAAAAGGCATACAGGGATATAACAAAAAAAGAGTCAATGGTAACAATCAAAGAAGGAAGAAAAATTTCTCACGAAAAGGCAAAAGAAATAAGGGCTTTTGGTCTTGACGGAGTATATATTGGCGAAGATTCTAAAAGATATTATCCATTTGGCAACTATCTTTCCCATGTCCTAGGGTTTGCTGGCGTTGACAATCAAGGATTAATGGGTCTTGAACTTTTTTATGATAAAGAGCTTAGTGGGGAAAGAGGGGCAGTAAAGTTTTATGCAGATGCAAAACATCAGCGTATGAAAAATATGGCTGATGATTACCAGCCCCCTAAAAATGGACTTGACCTAAAATTGACAATCGATACAAAAGTTCAAACGATTGTAGAAAGAGAACTTGAGCTCACACAGGCAAAGATGAATCCCGATGGCATTATTGCGATTGCAATGAATCCAAAAAACGGTGAAATACTTGCGATGTCAAGTAGACCAAACTTTGATCCGGCAAATTTTCGAAATGTACCACAAGAAGTTTATAACCGCAACCTTCCTGTCTGGTCAACATACGAACCAGGTTCAACTTTTAAAATTATTACACTTGCTGCTGCATTGCAAGAAAATAAGGTTAATTTAGAAAAAGATACATTCCATGATCCTGGTTATGTGAAAGTAGCTGGTGCCAGATTAAAATGCTGGAAAAGAGGCGGGCATGGTAGTGAAACTTTTTTACAGGTCGTCCAAAATTCATGTAACCCGGGTTTTGTTGAATTAGGCCAAAGGCTTGGAAAAGATACCTTATTTAAATATATAAAGGATTTTGGTTTCGGACAGAAGACTGGAATTGATTTACAAGGAGAAGGAACAGGGATCTTATTTAAGTTAAGTAGGGTTGGTCCGGTAGAATTGGCAACAACTGCATTTGGACAAGGTGTCTCGGTTACGCCAATTCAACAAGTCGCAGCAGTTTCGGCCGCTATAAATGGTGGGATTCTTTATAAGCCCTATATTGCAAAAGAACTAATTGATCCCATTACAAAGGAAGTTGTAATGAGAAATACTCCTGAAGAAAAGAGACGTGTTATTTCTGAGGAAACATCGAAACTGGTAAGGGAAGCATTAGAGAGCGTTGTTGCTCAAGGAACTGGCGGAAAGGCCTTTGTTGATTCTTATCGAATTGGTGGAAAAACAGGTACAGCCCAGAAGGCTCAAAACGGGAGATATTTGGAGAACAATCATATTCTTTCCTTTATTGGCTTTGCTCCTGCAGATGATCCGCAGCTTGTTGTATATGTTGCTGTTGATAATCCAAAGGGTGTCGTTCAATTTGGGGGTCAAATAACAGCTCCTATCGTTGGCAATATTATGGGGGATTCGTTGCGTGCTCTAGGTGTGCAACCAAGGAAAAATCAAATTGAAAAGAAAAAGAACTTTTATGATATTCCTCTCGTTAAGGTCCCTAATTTGATTGGATTGACCAAAGATGAACTACTCGATCAAATGGTTAACCTTAAAATTGATGCAAGTGGAAAAGGGGATGTCATCGTCAGGCAATCACCAGAAGCCGGGCAAAAGGTAAAAGAAGGCTCGAAAATTAGACTTTACTTTGATACCAAAGATTAGGGTAACGTTAAAAATGATTAGCGCAATTGGCTTGCCGAGGGCTAAGCGGGTCGCTAAAGATTCTCTTCATTAGGGCGATCAGAATTTATTCTGTCGCTCTATTTTTCTTTCTGAACTTAACAAAAAAATCTAACAATGAAAAACAACTGCCCACTTATGGAAGTTTCGTTTTATTTCATGTAAAATAAGGTGGAACTTGCATCAATTGGGGTGTTATTGTGGTCCTTGATCCGGTAAAAGACCCATGTTAAGTAATGAGAGGATTTGAAAAAAGGTGAGATTACAAGAGCTACTTAACCATTTGCATCCGTTAATCCCATTTTCGGGTGAAAATCCGGAGATAACTTCGGTTGAAAATGATAATCGAAAAGTACAATCAGGGAGCTTGTTTATTTGTATTAAGGGATATACAGTGGATGGACATGATTTTGCTGATGCAGCTGTGGAAAAAGGGGCAGTTGCCATTCTAGCAGAGCATCCATTGCCATTAAATGTTCCTGTTTTCGTTGTAAAAGATACAAAAAGAGCAATGGCGGTTATTGCTGCTGGCTTTTATGAAAATCCAACGAAAAACCTCCATTTAATTGGAATAACAGGCACAAATGGAAAAACGACAACAAGTCATTTAATTGAAAAGATTCTTGTCGATGCTGGGAAGAAAATGGGCTTAATTGGAACCATGTACACAAAAATTGGAGACGAAATACTTGAAACAAAAAATACAACACCTGAAAGTATGACCCTTCAAAAGATATTCAAGGAAATGGTTGACGTAAAAGTGGATTCAGCAGTTATGGAAGTTTCTTCACATGCGTTGGATCTGGGAAGAGTCCATGGTTGCGATTTTAATGTAGCTGTCTTAACTAACGTAACCCAAGATCATCTGGATTATCATATTACAATGGAAGAATATAAGCGCTCTAAAGGACTATTATTTTCCCAACTAGGAAATTCGTTTGATCTGCAACATCCAAAGTTTGCAGTGTTGAACGTAGATGATCCTGCTTCAGTGGTATTTGAAAAATCAACTGCTGCTCATGTTGTTTCATATGGAATTGACAATAAGGCTGATTTTCAAGCTAAAAATATTCAAATGTCACCAAATGGTACAACGTTTGATTTACTATTGGCTGAAAGTCAATATTCTGTACAAATGCAGCTAATTGGCAAATTTAGTGTGTATAATGTATTAGCTAGTATGGCTACAGCTTACGTTTCAGGAATACCTATCAAAAACATTATTCGTTCTATTGAAAGCGTCAAAGGTGTTGCTGGTAGATTTGAATTAATAGACGCTGGACAGGATTTTAGTGTTATCGTAGATTATGCTCATACACCAGATAGTCTTGAAAATGTCTTGAAAACCATTCAACAATTTGCAAAGAAAAAGATATTTGTTTTAATTGGCTGTGGAGGAGATAGAGATCGTACTAAACGTCCATTAATGGCCCAAATAGCTTGTCAATATGCGACAGATCCAATTTTTACTTCTGATAATCCAAGAAGCGAGGATCCACTGGAGATTTTGAAAGAAATGGAAGCTGGCGTACAGGATAAAAAGTATTTGGTTATTCCTGACAGGAAAGAAGCGATTTTGACTGCAATACATAGTGCGTCAGCAGGAGACGTTATTTTAATTGCTGGAAAAGGCCATGAGACATACCAGATAATCGGTAGCCATGTTTATGATTTTGACGATCGGTTGGTTGCAAGAATTGCAATTGAAGAGAAACAATTCACCTGAAAAATATGAATTTACAAAATTGGAGAATCAAATAGGAAAATGAATATCACAAAATTTCTTTTTTTAAATAAAAAACTTCTTAACAAAAATGAAAAAACATATGATATAGCTGTGATGATTAAAGAGAGATTAGCAACTAATCAATTCAGCAATGAAAGGAGGGGATAAAATGCTGGAGCAAGCTCTTTTTTTCACAATCTTAATGGGCTTTCTTATTACAGTTTTGTTTTCTCCCATATTTATTCCTTTCTTAAAAAGATTGAAATTTGGACAAAGCATTCGGGAAGAAGGTCCTAAATCTCATCAAAAGAAGTCTGGAACACCCACAATGGGCGGAATTATGATTTTATTTTCTATCATTATTACATCTCTTGTAATGACAGGGAAGTTTGCTGAACCAACAGTAAAGACGTATTTACTTCTTCTAGTTACATTTGGCTTTGGAGTATTAGGATTTCTTGATGATTTTATTAAAGTGGTAATGAAAAGGAATTTAGGACTAACCTCGAAGCAGAAACTTTTGGGGCAAATTATTATATCGATTGTTTTTTATTTAATTTATAAACAAAGCGGTTTTTCGACAGAAGTTACCTTACCCTTTGGAGGCTATTCAATAGATTTAGGCTGGTTTTACCTGTTCTTTGTTATTTTCTGGCTTGTAGGATTTTCAAATGCAGTAAATCTTACGGACGGTCTAGATGGATTAGTATCTGGCACTGCTGCAATTGCATTTGGTGCTTATGCAGTGTTAGCATGGAATCAATCGCAATTTGAAGTGGCTATTTTCTCAGTGGCAGTTGTTGGAGCCGTTTTAGGTTTTCTCGTATTTAATGCCCATCCTGCTAAAGTGTTTATGGGTGACACTGGTTCGCTTGCACTTGGAGGTGCCATTGCAACAATTGCCATTTTAACAAAGTTAGAAATTTTATTGATTATTATTGGCGGAGTATTTGTAATCGAGACACTTTCTGTCATTTTGCAAGTTATCTCCTTTAAGACGACGGGAAAAAGGATTTTCAGGATGAGTCCACTGCATCATCATTATGAACTTAGTGGCTGGTCTGAATGGAGAGTTGTCGTTACTTTTTGGAGTGTTGGTTTATTGTTTGCGATACTAGGAATTTATATCGAGGTGTGGATGTAATTGAAACAGATTGAAACCTATCATCATAAAAAAATACTTGTACTAGGATTAGCCAAAAGCGGGGTAACTGCTGCGGCTCTTCTCCATAAACTAGGTGCATTTGTTACAGTAAATGATAAAAAGCCTTTATCAGAAAATCCAGAAGCGCAAGGGTTGCTTGAAGAAGGTATAAAAGTAATATGTGGTGAACATCCCGTTGAGCTTCTTGAAGAAGGCTTTGAACTGATTGTAAAAAATCCTGGGATTCCATACAGTAACCCAATGATCGTTGGGGCGTTTGAAAAGGGAATTCCGGTAATAACAGAGGTAGAACTTGCCTATGAAATTTCAGAATCTCCATTCATTGCTATTACTGGTACAAATGGAAAAACCACCACAACTACATTGATTCATGAAATGTTGAATAGTGGAGAAAAACACCCGCTTATTGCCGGTAATATTGGTAAAGTTGCTTCAGGTGTAGCAGAACATGCAACCAATGAGAATACCATTGTTATTGAGTTATCTTCTTTCCAACTAATGGGGATTAATACGTTTAACCCGAAAATTGCTATTATCACAAATCTATATGATGCCCATTTGGATTACCATGGAACAAAAAAGGAATACATAGATGCAAAAGCAAATATTACGAAAAACCAAACTTCTGCGGAATTTTTAATTGTGAATTCAGAGCAACAGGAAGTAATGGAAATTGCTCGTAATTCGAATGCAACGATTGTGCCTTTTTCCACAAAGCAGGTGTTGAATGAAGGGGCATATGTTTTGGATGGCTGGATTTGCTTTAATGGAGAAAAGGTCATGCAAATCAGTGAGATTGTACTCCCAGGAACACATAACCTAGAAAATATTTTATCTGCTATGGCTGCTGCAAAGCTTTCAGGTGTGGAAAACTATGCTATTCAGGAAGTGTTACGATCGTTTACAGGTGTAAAACATCGTTTGCAATTCGTAACCGAAAAGGATGGACGAAAATTTTATAACGACTCAAAAGCGACTAATATTTTAGCAACTGTAAATGCCTTAGCCGCTTTTCAACAACCAGTTATTCTGCTGGCAGGTGGGCTTGATCGGGGCAACGAGTTTGATGAACTTATTCCCTATTTGAAAAATGTTAAGGCATTAATTACATTTGGCCAAACAGCTCCAAAAATTGAGCGAGTTGGCAGGGATGTTGGAATAAAAATGATCGAGCGTGTCGATAATGTTGAAAAGGCTGTGCCTGTTGCTTTTCAACATTCGGAGCCAGGTGATGTGATTTTGTTATCTCCTGCATGTGCAAGCTGGGATCAATTTAAAACTTTTGAAGTCAGGGGAGACATTTTTATTGAAGCGGTGCATAAGCTTAAGTAAGGGCTTGTCTCAATAGGTTTTCCTGCATGAGATAGTTTTAGGCCCTAAAACTAGCGTCCCGAGGTGTTAGTGGTGCCGACAAAGAAAACTACTCCTGATATTATTTTATTAATTATTACTTTAACACTGCTGGCAATTGGGCTCATCATGGTGTACAGTGCTAGCGCAGTCTGGGCGGAATATAAATTCCAAGATGCCTTTTTCTTCGCTAAAAGGCAATTGTTATTTGCTGGAGTTGGAATTGCTGCGATGTTCTTTATCATGAATATCAGTTATTGGACATGGCGAACTTGGTCAAAAACAATCTTAATTTTTTGTTTCGTACTTTTGGTTCTCGTTCTCATTCCAGGTATTGGGAATGTTCGGAATGGCTCCAGAAGCTGGATTGGTGTGGGGGCTTTCTCCATTCAGCCTTCAGAATTCATGAAACTTGCAATGATTGCTTTTCTTGCAAAATATCTGTCGGAGAGACAAAAATTTATCACTTCTTTCCGAAAAGGCCTTGTCCCATCATTAGGACTTGTGTTTGCAGCGTTTGCAATGATTATGCTCCAACCAGACCTTGGTACCGGAACTGTTATGATTGGAACCAGTATTGTGATGATCTTTATTGCTGGCGCTAAAATCAGCCATTTTGCTGGTCTTGGATTAATTGGCGTAGCCGGATTCGTAGGATTAATTGCTTCAGCTCCATACCGAATTAAAAGGATTACATCCTTTTTAGATCCGTGGCAAGACCCACTTGGTAGTGGATTCCAAATTATACAATCACTTTATGCAATTGGACCGGGTGGGTTGTTTGGTCTTGGTCTAGGTGAGAGTAGGCAAAAGTTCTTTTACCTTCCTGAACCTCAAACAGATTTTATCTTTGCGATTCTCTCTGAAGAATTGGGGTTTATTGGGGGATCTTTCATTATCCTTTTATTTGCCTTATTATTGTGGAGAGGAATTAGGATCGCAATCGGTGCTCCTGATTTATATGGTAGCTTTCTTGCAATCGGTATTATTGCCATGATCGCTATTCAGGTTATGATAAATATCGGTGTTGTAACTGGACTAATGCCAGTAACGGGTATTACCTTACCATTTCTAAGCTATGGTGGTTCCTCATTAACGCTCATGCTGGTTGCAATTGGAGTTCTATTAAATATTAGTCGATATTCAAGATATTAAGAAAAGCGCAAAGAACCCGTACAATTTACCTAATCCCCTGTCTTGGCAGGGTTCTTTTTTGGCTAAGCAGAATTTATATCCATAAAATCTGCTAGCGTATAAGGGCAGCTACGCCTAATCATCGCCCAAAGGGGCTCGCCAATTGGCGAGTTTTCTTTATTTAGCAGGAAAATTAGTAGCATTTTGTAAAAATACAGATATAGTATTACAATTCCATAACATTCCCTTTTCAAAGCCGATCAAGCACATGGTTTATAGTAGAATGGGGAACAGAAACAATCTTTTGCACAATTAATAAATAGGATTAGTTAAATGATATTGGTGATAAAAACAATTTTTGGATAAAATGTGCAAAAATCAGCAGAGATATATAAGAGAGCTAAAAAAAATAGGGGTGTTTAAAATGAAAATAGTCATAAGTGGCGGGGGAACTGGTGGTCATATTTATCCTGCACTTGCTCTGATAAGAGAAATACAGAAGGAAACGAAGGAAGCAGAATTTTTATACATAGGTACTGAAAAAGGCCTCGAAAGCACTATAGTCACCAGGGAGAACATTCCCTTTAAATCAATACATATTACAGGATTTAAAAGAAAGCTTTCCTTTGATAATTTAAAAACAGTTTTTAGATTTCTAAAGGGTGTTAGCACTAGTAGAAAAATTTTAAAAGAATTTAAACCAGATATTGTGATTGGAACGGGTGGATATGTGTGTGGACCCGTAGTTTATGCCGCTGCAAAATTGAAAATTCCTACTATTATCCATGAACAAAATAGTATTCCAGGGTTAACAAATAAGTTTTTGAGTCGGTATGTGAGCAAAATTGCTGTTTGCTTTGAAGAGGCAAAAGACTATTTTCCTAAAAATAAGGTTGTCTTAACAGGGAATCCGAGGGCACAAGAAGTGATCGGTAAGGACGGAATACGGGGAAGGATTTCAGTAGGACTTAGTACAACGACCCCTGCTGTTCTTATTTTTGGAGGAAGTCGTGGAGCAAGACCAATAAATGAGGCCGTCGTAAAATCGTTATCGGAATTAGGGAAAAAACCCTATCAGGTTTTGTATATTACGGGAGATGCCCACTTTGAAGAGGTAAAAAAAGAAGTTGAGTTAGTCGGAAATCCACAAAATGTAGTAATTCAACCGTTTATTCATAATATGCCTGAAGTTCTAGCAGGGATTGACTTGGTGATATCAAGATCAGGTGCAACAACCTTAGCTGAATTGACTTCCCTTGGAGTGCCAAGCATCTTGATTCCAAGTCCGTACGTAACAAATAATCATCAAGAAAAAAATGCTCGTTCCCTTGAGATTCAGGGTGCTGCTGAGATACTTTTAGAGAAAGATTTGAATAATAAGAGTCTAATCAAGAATATTGATCGAGTTCTCCTTGATAAAGAGAAATTAACTGGGATGAAAAAGAAAGCAAAAAAAATGGGGATTCCAGACTCAGCATGTCGGCTTTATAAATTAATGAAAGAACTTGTAAAGCAAAAGTAGTCCAATGACGTTTTTGGCATAGACTGAAACTAACCCCTGTTCTTTAAAAAAAGGAGGTAGACAATGAACGGTATTGTAAATGAATTACAAGCATTAAATATTGGTAAGGTAAAGGAAAATGAATCACTTGCACAGTACACGACGATGAAAATTGGAGGCCCCGCTGATCTTTTTATAGAACCAACATCAGTGGAAAACTTACAGAAAGCGATTAATGTATTGCGGAAATACAAACTAAATTGGCAAGCAATCGGCAGAGGCTCTAACCTGTTAATTTCAGATAAAGGGATCGAGGGGGCTGTGGTTAGATTAGGAACTGGGCTGGATCAGCTTCAGATTGAAGAAACAGAAATCACTGTTGGGGGAGGACATTCTCTAATAAGTTTGGCAACAATTATAAGTAAAAAGGGGATTTCTGGACTGGAATTTGCTAGTGGAATTCCGGGATCTGTCGGTGGTGCTGTCTATATGAATGCAGGCGCGCATGGGTCGGATATCAGTAAAGTGTTAAAGACGGCTCATATACTATTTGAAGATGGAACATTCGAGTGGCTTTCCAATGAAGAAATGGAATTTTCCTATCGTACATCTATCCTTCAGAAAAAACGTCGGGGAGTTTTAGTCGAGTCAACTTTCCAACTATCTTATGGTAATCGTTCGGAAATAGTAGCTGAAATGCAAAAAAATAAAGATTATCGAAAAGAGACACAACCGTGGAATTTCCCTTGTGCCGGAAGTATATTTCGGAATCCACTTCCAAACTATGCTGGTAAATTAATAGAGGCTGCCGGGTTAAAGGGTTTCAGTATTGGAGGGGCAAAAATTTCCGAAATGCATGGGAATTTTATTGTCAACGTTGGCAATGCAAAAGCAGAGGATGTGCACAACTTAATTCAGCATGTAAAAGAGACAATTTATCGTTTGTATGAAATTAAAATGGAAACAGAAGTGGAAATAATCGGTCGAAAGTAACAGGAAATATCGCTTACGATTTCCCAAAATTGTGGTATAATTAACAATGTGAAAAACTGTTTGATGAAATGACGGCATGATCTTTCGTGCCGTTGTTTTCACTTTAATGGACAGGCTTTCCTTAAGGATAATTTTTTTCTAAAAATAAGAACGTACAAAGCTAGCACTCTTCTTATGGAGGGAAGGTATGGAAAAAGGAAAAATCGTTGCTCTTGAAGACCGTATTCCACAACTTAAACAACAAAGACGAAGAAAAGCTAACAGAAGACTGATTTTCCTACTTTTCTTATTTTTTTCCCTTATTGCTGTTGTTACGTATGTGCAATCACCACTTAGCCATGTAAAGAAAATAATCGTTAAAGGAAATCAAGACTATTCGACCGACGAAATTATAAAGAAAACAGGCGTGACAACAAAGAATAATATTTGGCAGATAAAAGGCCAAGTCATTGCGGGTAAGTTAGAGCAACTCCAAGAGATAAATAAAGCATCAGTAAAGGTTCGTTGGCCTAATTCACTTATTATTCAAGTGAAAGAGCATAAAAGAATTGCTTATCTAAAAAAAGATGCAGTCTTTTATCCAGTTTTGGAAAATGGAACTATTTTAAGTAAGGGGCAGAGTCGATTTCCAATAAATGCACCTATTCTAATCGACTTTGAGCAAGGAGTTGTTCTTGAAGAAATGGTAACTGAGCTAAAAAAGTTACCTGAAGAAATCCTTAATTCTATCTCTGAAATACACTATACTCCTTATAAAACTGATAATTATCACATTTCTTCATATATGAACGATGGCTTTGAAGTCAGTGCAACGATCAGAAGTTTTTCTGAAAAAATGGCCCATTATCCTTCAATCATAAGCCAATTAGACGTTACTAAAAAAGGGGTCATTGATTTAGAAGTAGGGTCTTTTTTCAAGGCATATGGTTCAAATGGGGAGGTTCAAAATGAGAAAGATAAGGATAAAAAATAAACAAGTTGTTTTATCCTTCGTCTGCCTTGTCCTTGGGTATTTGCTGGCGTTTTCCTACCATTTAACTCAAAAAGAAAATGAAACGAAAAATGTAAAATTAACTGCTCCTCAATACGGGAAAACAATTGATTTAAGGAATCAATTAATTTCACAGGAAGAAACTAATCGCAAACTACAGAAAGAATTAAAACAAAAACAAGATAAGGTTTTAGCAAATGAGAAGGATCTATCGAAAGAGGCGCAAGTTTTCTTTAACTTGGCTGAAGAAGCTGAAAAATACCGGATGTTTCTAGGCAAGATAAAGGTTAAAGGAAAAGGCGTGATGGTGACTCTTGACGATGGAGCGTATGACCCAAAGGATGGGAATGTAAACAATTATCTGGTTCATGAGTTTCATGTGTTTAAAGTGGTCAATGAACTTTATGTTGCAGGTGCCTCTGCGGTTGCAATTAATGGCCAACGGCTATCAAGCCATTCTTACATAGTGTGTAATGGACCTGTGATTACAGTGGATGGAAAGCAGCATCCTGCACCATTTGTGATTACCGCAATTGGTGATCCAGATGTTTTGTCATCAGCGTTAAACCTAACTGGGGGAATTAGAGACCAGCTAGTGAATGATAATATTGTTTTTAGTCTTGAGAAAGAAAATGAAATTGTTTTAGCCCCCATTTTGGGAAGCTAGGGTTTAGTTTTTGTTTTTGTGTCCACATTAACAAAAGGATAGAAGGTCGGTGAATAAAGTGGACAAAAAAAATAAAAAAATGAGCCTTGTTGTTATAGCTATAGTTATTGGGTTTATGATCGCTATTCAATTTCAAACAATAAAGAAACCATTAGTAAGAGATACAAGGGATATTTGGCAACTCCGTGAAGACTTACTAAAGGAAAAAGAATTGCAGTCCAATTTATTAGAAGAGATTCGTTCAAATGAAGAAAAACTATCGGCCTATGATTCTAAGAAAAAGCAGAGCAAAGAAGAAGCATTGCAAAATACCTTGCAGGAATTAAAAGTCGAATCTGGTATGACTGATGTAATCGGCCCAGGAATTAGTTTAAAGATAGAACCAGTTTACGAGGATATTAAATTAGGGGAACCTGTGACCCAAGTGATTTCTCCAGATCTTTTGAAACGATTATTAAATGAATTAAATATGTACGAAGCAAAATACGTTTCTATTGATGGTCAAAGAATTATCAATACAACAGTGATTCGGGACATAAATACGGAAACGAAAATTGATGGTCACTCTATTAAAAGCCTCCCAATTGAGGTGAAAGTGGTCACTGATAATATGAAAATAGCACAGGAGCTATACAATCGTATGCAGGTTTCTAAATCTGCTGAAGAATTTTTTATCGACAATTTGCGACTAACGGTTTCTATACCAAATGCAAAAATTGTGGTTCCCGCATATGAAAATTCAATTCACATCCAAAATATGGAGATGGTGAAGGCTAATAAAGGAGGCAGTTCTTGATGTGGCTTCCAATAATGGGATTGGTTATTGGAATTATCCTTGGGTTTCGGACAGATATTAGAGTTCCAGAAGAGTATTCCAATTATTTATCAATTGCTGTACTTGCTGCCTTTGATACTTTGTTTGGTGGCATTAGAGCCCATCTTCAAAATATTTACGATGAAAGGGTATTTGTCTCAGGCTTTTTTTTTAATATAATGCTTGCTGCAGGTTTAGCTTTTCTAGGTGTCCATCTTGGTGTAGACTTATATTTAGCCGCAGTTTTTGCATTTGGAGTAAGATTATTTCAGAACATTGCGGTAATAAGAAGAATATTATTGTCGAAATGGTCAACAAACAAACAAAAAATTGAAAAAAAGTGAAATTATTTAAAGGGAATTATTAAGTTGTGACGAATATTTTTATAAGATATACCTAGTAGGAAAGAAAAATCAACTACTGGTAAATCGTTATAGCAAATTCAGGGGCGTAGATCATCACCGAAAAATATTGCTTTACGACTCAAAATGGGAGGATTTCAAATCTTCACTTAACGGGTTCGTAAGCCACGTCCTCGAAATTAATTTTCGGATAAAAATAATTTGATTCGCCGAACATGTAAAAATAGTATTTTTTAAAGGAATGCAAAAGGAGGTGCCAAAGAATGAACAGCAATGAAATTTATGTAAGTCTTGACATCGGTACATCCAGCGTAAAGGTAATCATTGGGGAAATGGTCAATGACACGTTAAATATAATTGGCGTTGGTAATGAGAATTCTGAAGGGTTACGGAAAGGCTCGATCATCGATATAGATGAAACCGTTCATTCTATCAAGAAGGCGATAGAACAAGCAGAAAGAATGATTGGAATGGAGATACGCCAAGTTGTTGTAGGCATAACAGCAAATCATGTAATGCTAACACACTGCCACGGTGTTGTTGCCGTTTCAAGTCAAAACCGTGAAATAACAAACGACGATGTAGTTAGGGTAATTGAAGCCGCTCAGGTCATTTCTATCCCCCCAGAAAGAGAAATTATTGGGGTTGATGCGAAGCAATATATCGTAGATGGCCTTGATGAAATAAATGATCCACGAGGTATGATTGGTGTTCGTCTTGAAATGGAAGGAATGATTATAACTACTTCCAAAACAATCTTACATAATACCCTCCGTTGTGTTGAAAAAGCTGGATTGGAAATTTTAGATATCACCTTGCAACCTCTCGCAGCAGGATCCTTTGCCTTATCTAAGGATGAGAAAAACCTTGGTGTTGCCCTTATTGATCTTGGTGGGGGATCAACAACCATAGCATATTTTGATCAAGGCCACTTAAAGGCAACAGGCTTTCTTCCGATCGGGGGAGACCATATTACGAAGGATCTTTCAATTGGTCTGCGCACATCCACTGAGGATGCAGAGATGATAAAAGTGAAGTATGGTCATTCCTTTTACGATGATGCATCAGAAGAAGAAGTTTTTAGTGTTCCAATTATTGGAAGTGATCAACATCAACAATTTAACCAGCTTGAAATTTCTGATATTATAGAAGCTAGAATGGAAGAAATTTTTGAATTAGTTGTTCAAGAAATGAAAAGGCTTGGCATTCGTGATTTGCCAGGTGGGTTTGTTTTAACAGGTGGAATTGCTAATATGCAGGGTGTACTCGAACTTGCAGAGGAGATTTTTCAAAACAGAGTCCGTATTGCTGCTCCTGATTATATTGGAGTTAGGGAACCACAATATACAACCGCTGTTGGTTTGATCCAATATGCATATAAGTTTGCTAGATTACCAGGCGGAGTTACTGTTGAATCTTCATCGGTTTCCGAACCAAGTGAAAAACGCAGTTCTAAGCAACAATTGCCTAAAGCAAAACCAGATAAACATCAGGAAGAAAAAATGTCATCGAGAGTAAAAAAATTCCTTGGTTACTTTTTCGAATAAGCAAAACCGAAAAAGGAAGATCGACGAATTAGGAGGATTTGTCATGTTAGAGTTTGATACGAATTTAGATTCTCTTGCAACAATAAAAGTCATCGGAGTTGGTGGTGGCGGAAATAATGCAGTAAACCGAATGATCGAACATGGCGTTAAAGGTGTAGAGTTTATTGCTGTAAATACAGATGCACAAGCTTTAAACCTTTCCAAAGCCGAAATCAAAATGCAAATTGGTGGAAAATTAACAAGAGGTCTTGGCGCAGGTGCTAATCCTGAAGTTGGAAAAAAAGCGGCAGAAGAAAGCAAAGAACAACTTGAAGAAGCATTAAGCGGAGCCGATATGGTTTTCGTAACTGCAGGTATGGGTGGCGGAACGGGTACTGGGGCTGCTCCTGTTATTGCACAAATTGCTCGTGATCTTGGTGCATTAACAGTTGGTGTTGTCACAAGACCATTTACCTTTGAAGGAAAGAAACGCTCCAATCAAGCCTCTGGTGGAATCGGTGCAATGAAAGAAGCAGTTGATACGTTGATTGTCATTCCAAATGACCGCCTTCTTGAAATCGTCGATAAAAGTACACCAATGCTTGAAGCTTTCCGCGAAGCGGACAATGTTCTTCGCCAAGGGGTACAAGGTATTTCAGATTTAATTGCTGTACCAGGATTGATAAACCTAGATTTTGCTGACGTGAAAACGATCATGTCCAGTAAAGGATCTGCGTTAATGGGTATCGGTGTTGCTGCAGGTGAAAATCGCGCAGCAGAAGCAGCAAAAAAATCTATCAGTTCACCATTACTGGAAACCTCAATAGATGGTGCCCAAGGTGTTTTGATGAATATAACTGGTGGTACGAATTTAAGCCTATATGAGGTACAAGAAGCAGCAGATATTGTTGCTACTGCATCTGATCAGGAAGTTAATATGATCTTTGGTTCTGTAATCAATGAAAATTTAAAAGATGAAATCATTGTGACTGTAATTGCCACAGGTTTTAAAGAAGAAAATACACAACCAAAAGTAACGCGTCCTTCTTTTGGACAAGCAAAAGTAACGCCAGGAGTTGTGAAGCGCGAAACAAAACGTGAAGAGGTTCCACAACAGGAACAACCTCGAAACACGTCTGCTTCACAAGAAGAAGCTTTGGATATTCCAACTTTCTTACGTAATAGAAATCGTCGTAGATAAGTCAAATTATCTAGTAAGTACATGATGAATTAAGAAGGCATAGCTCCAATAGGAGCTATGCCTTTTGTCAACTAAGCAGAATTTATATCCATATATTCTGCTAGTGCTTAAGTACACCAGCGCCTAATCATTTGCCCTTTGGGGCTCGGATCGGCTATTGGGATATAGATAATTAAATCAGATAGGGTTCGTTATAAAATTAATTTAAGAAGGCCTCTTCTGATAGTTAGTTGCAATTTGGAACCTTGGCGACTGGTCTTACGCAATCTGCTCTTCCTCCTCGAGACACTTACACTTTCAATATTCTCTAATCTGACAAAATCCCCGGGAAATAGTAAAAATTTCTGTTTTTTTGATTACACAAAGTGACACACTTCATCACTGCATATGCGTTATACTTTTTCATAATCAGAATAATAGAACAGCCTGTAATATGTCTTCTAATGCTATTTAGATAGAATCTGATAGGATGTGTGAAAGCTATTTGACTGTTTATTTAGATGTTATCTGGGTTCTTAACTTTTTATTTGATAGCCTGCTCCTTTATTTAACAGCATTATTTCTAAAAAGAACCATTCGAATTTGGAGGTTATTAGCTGGTGGTTTTATTGGGTCACTCATTATTTTATTATCTTTTACACCATTGAATACAATATCGGGAAATCCTGTCTCAAAATTATTGTGTTCAGTGGCGATGATTCTGGCCGTTTTTGGTTATAAACGGTGGCGCTTTTTTGTAAGGGCACTATTGACCCTTTATTTTTCAACTTTTTTAATTGGTGGGGCTTTAATTGGGGCCCATTACTTTATTCAATATGATAGTAAATTAACAACAAATGTACTTATTTCCAATGTTCAAGGCTTTGGAGATCCAATAAGTTGGCTATTTGTACTAATTGGCTTTCCTATCGCGTGGCACTTTTCAAAGGCGAAAATTGAAAATATGGAAATGGCCAAAATCCAATTTGACCAAATTGTGAGTGTTTCCTTGAAACTGTATAATGAAATATTTGTTTTCAAAGGGTTAGTTGATAGTGGGAATCAACTGTATGATCCGTTATCCAATATGCCTGTGATGTTTGTTTCCATCAAAAACCAACTTGATTCAATCCCAGAACCTTTAAAAAGGATGACTCTTGATCCTGAGCTTGTGTTAAAGGGGGATGAAAGCATTCCGCTAGAATGGAAAAGCCAATTAAGAGTAATTCCTTGTCGGGTTGTTGGACAAGAGCATCAACTCATCGTGGCGATTAAGCCAGAAACTATCATGATAAAAACAGGTGACAGAGTTTATGAATGTAAAAAAGGGCTTGTTTCCTTCACAATGCAGCAACTTTCATCAGATGATGCCTTTCAATGCATTGTTCATCCAAAGATGCTCACCGGGCCAAAACAGCGGTGTGAAGAGGTAAGAGTAGGTTAATATTACTATACTCAGTAAAAACATAATTTAGAAGGAGGAACTTCCATGAAAAAATGGAGACTTCGCTTATCATACTTATGGTCAAAGCTTTTAATCAAACTTGGTATGAAAACGGATGAAGTTTATTACATTGGGGGAAGTGAAGCATTACCGCCCCCTCTAAATAAAGATGAGGAAGAGGTTTTGCTAAATAAACTTCCAAGTGGGGACAAAGCAGCAAGATCAGTTCTAATCGAAAGAAACCTCAGGCTAGTCGTTTATATTGCTAGAAAATTTGAAAATACAGGAATTAATATTGAAGACTTAATTAGTATTGGGACAATTGGGCTTATAAAAGCTGTTAATACGTTTAATCCTGAAAAGAAAATAAAGCTTGCTACATATGCATCAAGATGTATTGAAAATGAAATATTGATGTATTTAAGAAGAAATAATAAAATTCGTTCAGAAGTTTCCTTTGATGAACCACTAAACATAGACTGGGATGGCAATGAATTACTTTTATCAGATGTTCTTGGAACCGACGAAGACATCATAACCAGAGATCTTGAAGCAAATGTTGATCGGAAACTGTTATCAAAGGCATTGCATCAATTAACTGAGCGTGAAAAGCAAATCATGGAACTTAGATTTGGACTTACAAATGGCGAGGAGAAAACTCAGAAGGACGTAGCAGATATGCTTGGAATTTCACAGTCTTATATTTCAAGATTAGAAAAAAGAATAATAAAAAGGCTTCGAAAAGAGTTTAATAAAATGGTGTAGAAAAGTAGTAAAAAAAAATAAATTTTTTCAAAGAAAAATAGTGATTATTTAAGGAAATAATTGCAATTTATATCATTTCCAGGTAGTTTATTAGCTTGGTCAATGTGCATATTTTTCCTGCTCGAGGAGATACTGTTTTTAGTACAGCAGCTCCTATGAGGAGGGAAAACAGATTGACTCGAAATAAAGTTGAAATTTGCGGTGTCGATACATCAAAACTTCCTGTATTAAAAAATGAAGAAATGAGATTACTCTTCAGGCAAATGCAAGCGGGCGATATAACAGCAAGGGAAAAGTTAGTTAATGGAAACTTAAGGCTCGTATTGAGTGTTATCCAGCGGTTTAACAACCGGGGTGAGTTTGTTGATGATCTATTCCAAGTTGGATGTATCGGTCTAATGAAGTCGATTGATAATTTTGATTTAGGTCAAAATGTTAAGTTTTCTACGTATGCGGTACCAATGATTATTGGAGAAATTCGCCGTTATTTACGTGATAATAATCCTATTAGGGTCTCAAGGTCACTCCGTGATATTGCTTATAAGGCTCTCCAAGTAAGAGAGCGCTTAATGAGTGAAACCTCGAGGGAACCTACGGCCCAAGAGATTGCAAAGGTTTTAGATGTTCCACACGAAGAAATCGTCTTTGCATTAGACGCAATTCAAGATCCAGTTTCTCTATTTGAACCAATTTACAATGATGGTGGCGATCCAATTTACGTTATGGATCAATTAAGTGATGAACGTAATAAGGACACAAATTGGATTGAGGAAATTGCATTAAAAGAGGGAATGCGAAGGTTAAATGAACGAGAAAAATTAATTTTGCGAAAGCGTTTCTTCCAAGGGAAAACACAAATGGAAGTGGCCGATGAGATTGGAATTTCCCAAGCACAAGTATCAAGGTTGGAAAAAGCGGCTATTCGACAAATGAATAAAAATATTCAAAGTTAGGGCTGTCCATCGGGCAGCTTTATTTTTTTTTAATAAGAACCATCAATACTTTCTAAAAAGCAATCATATATTTTTATAATAAGGAAAGTAGGAGTGAGGGATGATGGTGAAAATATCTGAGTTTCAAATAAAGGATGTTGTAAATATTTCAGATGGAAAAAAACTTGGCAATATTGCGGATATTGAAATTAATTTAACAACTGGGATCATTGAAGCTGTGGTTATATCGGGGAGTGGAAAGGTACGGGGTTTTTTTGGGAAGGAAGAAGAGGTTGTGATCCCATGGAAAAATATATTAAAAATCGGGCAGGATGTCATTTTGGTTCGTTTTAAAGGAAATGGGGATAACCAGTTTGATGATAGACAAGTTTAAAAGGCAATTAAGATGACCATTTTGTGGTAAACTATATAAAACTGGTAAATTTTATTGTCATTAAACCATTTTTGGCTCATTTGGATGAAGAAAAAATTCCACAGAAATTAATTCTTGCAGAATTTAAGCATAAATGAGCCAAAAATAAACCGTGATTTGACTTATCCTTTTTCCAAAAATACATACACATGAGGTAAAAGAATGGAGCCTTTTATTTTACAAAAAAATCCTTATTTTCTGATCGAGAGATGGATGAGTCAATTTCCAGGCCTTGTCGCCGGAATAACTACTAAAAATGACGGATATAGTATGGGAAAATTCAAAAGTCTCAATCTTGGCTTTCATGTTGATGATGTGCAAAAAGATGTACGGTCTAACAGGGAAAAGATATCTACATTAATTGAGTTTCCGCTAACATCGTGGGTGGGAGCAGAACAGACCCATAATACTGTCATTCGTAAAATAACTTCGATTGATCAGGGGAAAGGTTCCGAATCCTACGAAGATTCCTTTAAAGGTACCGATGGCTTTTATACTGATGATCTCGGGATTTTGTTAACACTTTGCTTTGCAGATTGTGTCCCCCTTTTTTTTATAGCCCCTGAAAGAGGGATGATTGGGGTAGCTCATGCTGGATGGAAAGGAACTGTCAAGCAAATTGCTAACCAAATGGTAGAATTGTGGAAAACGGAGGGGATTGCTCCAGAACAAATTTTTGCAGCAATTGGACCTTCTATCTGCGAAAAATGTTATATTGTTGATAAACATGTCATAGAATTCGTTCAAAAGATACTAGAAGATGTCGAAAAAAAACCATATAATCAAATCAAAGAAGGTCAATACTCATTAGATTTACGCGAAGTCAATCGTTTATTATTGTGTAAGGCAGGAATACCAGAACAGAATATCTTAATGACGGGGTATTGCTCAAGCTGTGAGCATGAGCAGTTTTTTTCACATCGCCGCGACCAGGGTCGAACAGGAAGGATGTTAAGCTTTATTGGCTGGAAGGAGGATTCGAGTCGTTTATGAAGGTTACTGCTAAACTAGAAGCAATCAGACAACAAATGAATAATGCATGCCTCAAAGTAAATCGAAATCCTAATGAAATAAAACTGATCGCTGTTACAAAGTATGTCAGTAGGGAAAGAGCAG
Source organism: Neobacillus sp. PS3-40 (assembly GCF_030915485.1). Classification (GTDB taxonomy): domain Bacteria; phylum Bacillota; class Bacilli; order Bacillales; family Cytobacillaceae; genus JAUZPL01. The sequence continues at coordinate 3,641,621 of NZ_CP133266.1, forward strand.
AGGAAGCAATTGATGCCGGAATATGCGATCTTGGTGAAAATCGTGATGAGGGGCTTCTTGAAAAGTGGGAAGTTCTAAAGGACAAGCCTGTTTGGCATTTCATCGGATCACTTCAAACACGAAAAGTAAAAAATATAATTGATAAAGTTGATTACATACATTCTCTAGACCGGATGGCACTTGCTGAAGAAATCAATAAACGATCATTAAAGAAAATGAAATGCCTTATCCAGGTGAATGTTTCTGGGGAAGAGTCAAAGCATGGACTAAGTCCTGATGAAGTTATCAATTTTACTCTGCAACTACTTCCTTTTGAGAATATCACCATTGTAGGTTTAATGACGATGGCCCCTTTAACGGATGATGCAGATGTGCTTCGCGGATGTTTTCGAAGATTAAAGGAACTACAAAAACAAATCCAAGCCTGTAACTTGAAATTTGCACCATGCACTGAGCTTTCAATGGGGATGTCAAATGACTTTTCTATTGCGATTGAAGAGGGTGCAACGATGGTGCGAATAGGGACTGCGCTTGTCGGCGAAGATGAATAGGAGGTGTTTGGAATGAGTATTAAAACAAAATTTAAAACTTTTTTCTTTTTGGATGATGAGTATGAAGACAATGAAGAAATTGTGGAAGAAAATGAGCCTACAAAAAATCAAAAACAGCATTCTAAACCGCAAAATGTTGTAAGCTTGCAGAGTGTTCAAAAATCATCAAAGGTAATTTTAATTGAACCAAGGGTATATGCAGAAGCCCAAGATATTGCTGATCATTTAAAAAATCGTCGCGCTGTAGTTGTAAATCTCCAACGAATTGAACATGATCAAGCAGTAAGAATTGTGGATTTTTTGAGCGGCACGGTCTATGCAATCGGTGGAGATATTCAAAAAGTTGGCTCAAGTATTTTTCTTTGCACTCCTGATAATGTTGAGGTTTCGGGCAATATATCCGAAATAATGAAAGAACATGAATTCGAAGAAACGAGGTGGTAAGTTTAAATGGCACTTTTGTATATTGTACTTACAAAATTACTTAATTATTATTCATATGCCTTAATCATTTATATTTTAATGTCTTGGTTTCCGAATGCTCGAGAAACTGCAATTGGTCGGTTCCTTACAAAAATCTGTGAGCCGTACTTAGCTCCTTTTCGAAAAATTATTCCTCCGATTGGAATGATAGATATCTCTCCACTTGTGGCCATTTTTGTGTTGAATTTTGCATCATCAGGACTAACAACAGTATTTCAATGGCTTGCATAGCTTAGTTAAAGAAATAAGGAGTCATCCATGAACATTTACCAGCATTTTAGACCTGAAGAAAAAGAGTTCATTGATCAAGTGCTTAACTGGAAGGATTTTGTTGAAAACACATATGTTCCGAAGTTGACGGACTTTCTTGATCCAAGAGAACAACATATTTTAAAAACAATTATTGGCCAGCATATTGATCTTACATGTGAATTTTTTGGAGGAAGTTTATCGTCTGAAAGGAAAAGAGCCTTACTAGTACCTGCCTATGAGGTAGTAGATCCTGTAGATTTTCAAATCCAATTATTTGAGATTGACTATCCAAGTAAATTTGTGACCATTGAACACCCGCAAGTATTGGGGAGTTTGATGTCATTAGGATTAAAACGAGGAAAATTTGGAGATATTCTTTTTCAAGATAAACGAATTCAACTCTTTATTTGTCATGAAGTTAGTGACTATGTTAAAACTCAAGTTCAATCAATTGGAAGGGCAAAAGTAGCATTTTCATCAGTTGGACTTGAAAATGCCATTTGTTCGAACGAAACCTTGGATGAAGAATGGATTACGGTATCTTCACTCCGTCTTGATACGGTTATATCTGGTATCCATCATGTATCTAGGCAAAAGTCGCTAAGTTTTATCCAACAAGGACTTGTTAAAGTAAACTGGACATTAATTGAAAATCCTTCGTTTGAATGTGATGAGGGTGATTTGATTTCAACCCGAAGTTATGGCAGAGTGAAAATTTTGTCAATAGAAGGGAAAACGAAGAAAGAAAAATGGCGAATAAATGTTGGAAAACAAAAATAATTTCTTTAATTAAGCAGGATTTTCGTGGGTAGTGTCGAAAATTCCTATATACATATAGATGCTGACAAATGATTATGGAGGTGGCGTAATGCCTTTAACGCCGTTAGATATACACAATAAAGAGTTTAATAAAGGGTTCAGAGGTTATGATGAAGATGAAGTAAATGAATTTCTTGATCAAGTCATTAAGGATTATGAGCTTGTTCTTAGAGAGAAAAAAGAATTGGAAGAGCGTTTGTCTGAAAATAAGGATCGGTTGGGCCATTTTGCCAATATCGAAGAAACATTGAACAAATCAATTATAATTGCCCAAGAAGCAGGGGAAGAAGTAAAGCGCAATGCTCAGAAGGAAGCAAAACTTATCGTTAAAGAAGCTGAAAAAAATGCGGACCGTATTGTAAATGAATCCCTTTCAAAAGCACGAAAAATTGCAATGGAAATTGAAGATCTTAAAAAGCAATCAAAAGTATTCCGTACACGCTTTAAGATGTTAGTAGCAGCACAGCTGGATCTTCTTGATAACGATGACTGGGATCATTTGTTGGAATATGAAATAGATGCAACTGAGTTAAAATCTACAGAAGCTGAAGATTCATTCGCTTGACTAAAAGATAATAATTCGAATATAATTCAAAGAAAAGCGGAAGCGCTAGAGTTTCATACGCTTAGTTGTTCTATAAGTTTGAATAAGATCTAAATTTTGATAATCAAATTAAGTGAAAATAGAATGTAGACATTGACGATGATAGGGAAAGTACAATTTTTTCAAATACTTTTAACAGCGAGCTGGGGATGGTGTAAGCCTAGTAAAAGTGGAAAATTGGAAGATCCCCCTTGAGTTCCCGGTTGAAACCCTTATAAAGGTTAGTAGGCTTAGGCGGTTTATTCCCGTTACGAATGAATGAGCAGGATGGCATGAGATTAAATTTGCTGTCTATCAGGGTGGTACCGCGGGAAAAACCTTCTCGTCCCTATTTGGGATGAGAGGGTTTTTTGTCTTTTCTACAGAAAGGCGAGTTTTCTTTAGCTAATCAGAATTTATATCCATAAATTCTGCTAGCGCATAAGGGCAACTACGTCTCTGTCATCGCCCTTATGGGCTCGCCAATCGGCGAGTTTTCTTTAAAATAAATTTCACTAAGAAGTGAGAGGTTTTAGACATTTTTTGTTTTTAACTGTTAATAAGCTATTCTGTTTTATATAAAGTAATATTGGAGGAAGAAAAATGGATTATAAAAATACGTTATTAATGCCACAAACTGAATTCCCGATGAGAGGAAATCTTCCAAAAAAAGAACCTGAAATTCAGGCAAAATGGGAAGAAATGAATATTTATGGGAAAGTACAGGAACGGACAAAGGATAGACCTATGTACGTTTTACATGATGGTCCGCCGTACGCAAACGGAGATATTCATATGGGGCACGCCCTTAATAAGATATTGAAGGATTTTATCGTTCGCAATAAATCTATGAGTGGATTCCACGCACCATATGTACCAGGCTGGGATACTCACGGTCTTCCAATTGAGCAAGCATTAACAAACAAGGGTGTAAAACGCAAAGAAATGACTGTTGCTGAATTCCGCAAACTTTGTGAAGAATATGCACTTGAGCAAGTAAATAATCAACGCACTCAATTCAAACGCCTTGGTGTCCGTGGGGATTGGGAAAATCCATATATTACATTAAAGCCGGAATATGAAGCACAACAAATAAAAGTATTTGGGGAAATGGCGAAAAAAGGCTATATTTACAAAGGTAAAAAGCCTGTTTATTGGTCTCCATCAAGTGAATCTGCACTTGCAGAAGCAGAAATTGAATACCAAGATAAGCGCTCCGCTTCTATTTATGTTGGTTTTAAAGTGAAAGACGGTAAGGATGTTCTTGATACAGATACCCAGATTATTATTTGGACAACAACTCCTTGGACAATTCCTGCTAACCTTGGAATTTCCGTCCACCCAGATTTAACTTATGTAGTAGTGAAGGCAAACGACAACAAATATTTAGTTGCAGAAGCATTGCTTGAAGCTGTGACGACAGAAATCGGTTGGGAAAACGTTGAGGTAATTCAAAAGGTAAAGGGAGCAGAACTGGAGTATATCGTTGCAAGTCATCCACTTTATGATCGCGATTCACTTGTTATGCTTGGTGACCATGTTACAACAGATGCAGGAACTGGCTGCGTTCATACAGCTCCTGGTCATGGTGAAGATGACTTTTATGTTGGTCAAAAATATGGATTGGATGTTCTCTGCCCTGTAGATGACAGAGGAATTATGACGGATGAAGCACCTGGATTTGAAGGTTTATTTTACGAAGAAGCTAATAAACCGATTGGTCAAAGCTTAGAGGAAGCAGGCGCTCTCTTAAAGCTATCGTTTATCTCCCACTCATATCCACATGATTGGAGAACAAAAAAACCAGTAATCTTCCGAGCAACTGCACAATGGTTTGCATCCATTAAAGATTTCAGAAACGAATTATTAGATGCAGTAAAGGAAACAAAATGGGTACCATCATGGGGTGAAACTCGCCTATTTAATATGGTTCGTGATAGAGGCGATTGGTGTATTTCTCGTCAACGTGCCTGGGGAGTTCCGATTCCGGTATTTTATGCGGAAAACGGTGAGGCAGTTATTACAGATGAAACCATTAACCATGTATCAGCTTTATTCCGTGAAAATGGTTCTAATATTTGGTTTGAACGTGAAGCAAAAGATTTGCTCCCAGTAGGGTTTACCCATCCTGGTAGCCCAAATGGAACGTTTACAAAAGAAACAGATATCATGGATGTTTGGTTTGACTCTGGGTCATCCCATCAAGCAGTTCTTGAAGAAAGAGAAGACTTAGTTCGACCTGCAGATCTTTATTTGGAAGGCTCAGATCAATACCGAGGCTGGTTTAACTCATCTCTATCAACTTCTGTAGCTGTTACTGGGAAAGCACCATATAAAGGGGTTTTAAGTCACGGTTTTGCTCTTGACGGTGAAGGTAGGAAAATGAGTAAATCAATAGGAAATGTTGTTATTCCTGCTAAAGTCATGAATCAGCTTGGTGCAGATATTTTACGTTTATGGGTTGCGTCGGTTGACTACCAAGCTGATGTACGTGTATCAGATGCTATCCTAAAACAGGTTGCAGAGGTTTATCGGAAAATCCGGAATACTTTCCGCTTCTTGCTTGGAAATCTTGCCGACTTTAACCCTGAAACAGATGCAATTTCCTATGAAAACTTACGCGAAGTTGATCAATTTATGCTTGTTAAATTAAATAAATTGATCAAATATGTAAAAAATGCTTATGATCATTATGAGTTTGCAGGTATTTATCATGCAATAAATAATTTCTGCACCCTCGATTTAAGTTCATTTTATCTTGATTTTGCAAAAGACGTTTTATATATTGAAGCAATGGACAATCAGGAACGCCGTGCTATTCAAACGGTTTTATACGAATCATTGATTTCACTAACAAAACTAGTAACGCCAATCCTTTCCCATACAGCAGATGAAGTTTGGCAGTTTATCCCATCTGTCAAGGAAGAAAGTGCTCAATTAACTGATATGCCGGAATCTATTGAGTTTGATAATGCTCAAATGTTAGAACAAAAATGGAATTCTTTCATGAAGCTTCGCAATGATGTTTTAAAAGCTCTTGAAGAAGCAAGAAATGAAAAAGTAATTGGTAAATCTTTAACAGCTAAAGTAACCTTATATGTAAATGAAAATACACGAGAACTTCTTGAATCAGTTCAAGAAAGTTTGACACAATTGTTTATTGTATCAGGTTTTGAAGTTGCTGGAACCTATGAAGAGGCACCAGAAAATGCAATTAAGCTTGATACTGCAGCCATTCTTATTTCAAAAGCAGATGGTGAAACATGTGAAAGATGTTGGGTGGTTACGACGGAGGTTGGTCATGACCACAGCCATGAGACACTTTGCCCACGTTGTGCCGAGGTAGTAAACGAACATTATTCACATCTAGCATAAAGAAAACTCGCTGATTGGCGAGCCCCTATGGGCGATGACAGATGCGTAGTTGACCTTATGCGCTAGCAGAATTTATGGATATAAATTCTGCTTAGCTAAAATATTCCCCGTGCAAATTGCACGGGGTTTTCCTTTTTTTGCTACCCCCGTTAATTGTTGTAGTTGATGTCAAATGTTTTCCCGTGTGAGCGAGGCATTAGCGGTAATAATAATAAAAAGACCTTAACGGAGGTTACAATCATGAATGCTTTGTTTGAAAGGCTGTATTTGGAACTCCGTCAATCTGAACTCGAAATTAAGGAATCTTTACAAAAAAGACAGGAAAAGGACTGGCTAAAGCCTATACTAGAGGATGAATTAGCAGATATTGTTTCCACTATTTCAAAAATAGAAAAGGGGAAATTTGGTCAATGTGAAATTTCTGGTGAATTGATCCCTGATAAAATTTTAAAAAATATCCCAACTTTAAAATCAATAAATGACTTCCGAAGCATGGATTCATTTTATCGAAAACCAATTGACTCTCGTAGTTAGTTTGTCGTTTCATTAAAGAGTGTGCTAAAATGCTAAGGAAGGTCATCGCTAAAGTAGTGGAGGTAAGTCTTAGTGTTTTATTATTTAATTGCTCTTTTTGTTATATTAATGGATCAAATTACGAAATGGCTTATTGTCAGTAGAATGCAATTCGGAGAAAGCATACAAATTATCGATAAAATTCTTTATATCACTTCCCACCGTAATCGGGGGGCTGCGTGGGGAATTTTACAGGGACAAATGTGGCTTTTTTATGTAATTACGTTGATTGTTATTGCTGCGATCGTTGTTTATATTCAGAGAGCGGCAAAGGGTAAATGGCTCTTGGGACTTTCTCTAGGGTTAATGCTAGGCGGTGCAATTGGGAATTTTATTGATCGCGTGATTCGAAAGGAAGTTGTTGACTTCATTCATGCTTTTATTTTTGGATATAATTTCCCAGTCTTTAATATTGCTGACTCGGCTTTGTGCATTGGGGTAATTTTATTAATGATTCAAATGTTACGAGACGAGAGGGAAACAAAGGAGAAATCTTATGGAGAAAATGGAACACACCATTCTTGAAGATCAAAAAGGAGATCGAATCGATAAAGTGATTTCGACTCTAGATCCAGAGTGGTCTAGAACACATGTCCAACAATGGATTAAGGATGGTCATGTCATTGTCAATGGACATAGTGTTAAAGCAAATTACAAATGTTCATTAAACGATAAAATTGAAATTTCCATTCCTGAACCGGAAGAATTAGATGTTATTCCAGAGGAAATGAATTTAGATATCTATTTTGAGGACAGAGATGTTCTTGTTGTTAATAAACCAAGTGGAATGGTTGTACATCCAGCTCCTGGGCATCCAAATGGGACTCTTGTGAATGGTCTAATGGCACATTGCAAGGATCTTTCAGGAATCAATGGAGTACTTAGACCAGGGATTGTACATCGGATTGACAAAGATACTTCAGGTTTATTAATGGTTGCAAAAAATGATATGGCGCATGAAAGTCTTGTGAATCAATTAGTGAATAAAACAGTTACAAGGAAATATAAAGCAATTGTTCATGGCGTGATCCCACATGACTTTGGCACCATTGACGCCCCTTTAGGCAGAGATCAAAAAGAGCGACAGAGCATGACCGTCGTGGATCATGGAAAACATGCTGTAACACATTTTAATGTACTTGAACGTTTTAAGGATTTTACATTAGTTGAGTGCCAATTGGAAACAGGCCGTACACACCAAATTCGTGTCCACATGAAATATATTGGCTTCCCACTTGCTGGTGATCCAAAATATGGTCCAAAGAAAACACTTGATATTGATGGACAAGCCTTACATGCCGGTATCCTTGGATTTATTCATCCGAGAACAGAGGAGTATTTGGAATTTGAAGCACCACTCCCAGCAGACTTTGAGGAATTACTGGGCAAATTAAGAAATAACCATTGACATCACATGAGGTGTAAAGTAGAATAACAATAGTTGAATATGCCTTTAAATCAGTCCCGTGAGGCTGAGAAGGAACGGATCATTTATAGATGCTTGAATTTCTTCTATAAATAAACTTGTTTACCTCTCACTCACTGGTGAGAGGTTTTTTATTTTTAGGAAGAGCAGGTGATTATCATGCAAAAAGCACTTGTACTTGATGTGCAGGCGATTCGTCGATCATTAACCAGAATAGCTCATCAAATTATTGAAAAAAACAAAGGGATTGAAGAATGTGTCCTTGTAGGCATTCGGACGAGGGGCATTTACCTTGCAAGACGACTTGCTGAACTTATTGAGGAAATTGAAGGACAATCCATCTCAGTCGGTGAAATAGATATAACTCTATATCGGGATGACTTAACAAAAAAAACAGACAATCAAGAGCCACTTGTGAAGGGGTCGGAAATTCCCGTTGATATTACAAACAAAAAAGTAATCCTTGTCGATGATGTTTTATATACAGGTAGAACGGTAAGAGCTGGAATGGATGCGATAATGGATATCGGACGACCATCAGCAATCCAACTTGCAGTATTAGTAGATCGAGGCCACCGTGAGCTTCCAATCAGAGCGGATTATGTTGGTAAAAATATACCAACCTCAAGCTCTGAAAAAATTGATGTAGAATTGGTTGAAGTTGATTCAGTAGACCAAGTAAGTATCAAGGAAAAATAAATAACCCTTTTAAATACAGTCCAGTGAGGCTGGCAAAGGGGAAGGACGTTACGAGAATTTCGGTCTTTCTGTACCCCTTTGCCCTAATACTGGCAGAGGGGTTTTTTGAGGAAAAGGGCATTCTAGAAATAATAGATAAAGCTTCAAATTCAGAGGGGGAATTAAAATGAATAATAAACCAATTTTAGATATAAATGAAATTCCAAAACCAGGGCAATGGCTAACATTAAGCTTACAACATTTATTCGCCATGTTTGGTGCTACAATCTTGGTACCTTATCTAGTTGGTCTAGATCCCGCAATTGCACTCATTTCAAGTGGACTTGGAACGTTAGCATTTTTGCTACTTACCCAATGGAAAGTCCCTGCTTATCTTGGTTCATCATTCGCATATATAGCCCCGATTATCGCTGCAAAAGCTGCAGGCGGCCCTGGAGAGGCAATGATCGGAACTTTTATTGCAGGATGTGTTTATGTAACTGTAGCATTAATTATAAAAAAATCTGGCTATCGTTGGATCATGAATTTGCTTCCTCCAGTTGTAGTAGGTCCAGTAATTATCGTTATTGGCTTGGCTCTTTCTGGTACAGCGGTCGGCATGGCAATGAATAATCCAGCAGGAAAATATAGCATGCTTCACTTTTCAGCTGCATTAGTCACACTGGCAGCAACCATTATCTTTACGATTTACTTTAAAGGAATGCTAAGCATTATCCCAATCCTATCAGGAATTATTGTTGGTTACATCTATTCAGTAATTATTGGAATCGTTGATTTTAAACCGGTAATGGCTGCACATTGGTTTGAAATGCCATCATTCATTTTTCCAGTCATTGATTATAAAATACACTTTTCTTTAGATATCCTTCTGTTGATGGCACCAATTGCAGTCGTAACGATCTCAGAACATATTGGGCATCAACTTGTACTAAGTAAGATTGTTGGACGGAATTATATTAAAGACCCAGGGCTACATCGTTCAATACTTGGAGATGGAACTGCTACGATTATTTCAGCCCTAATAGGTGGCCCTCCAAAAACAACGTACGGTGAGAATATTGGAGTACTAGCAATAACACGTATATATAGTGTATATGTAGTTGCAGGTGCTGCTGTTATTGCTACTATCTTCGGATTTATCGGAAAGATAACTGCATTGATTCATTCTATACCAACACCTGTTATGGGAGGCGTGTCAATCCTCCTGTTTGGAATCATTGCATCATCTGGATTAAGGATGCTTGTTGACAGTAAAATTGATTTTGGAGACAAACGAAATCTCGTGATATCTTCAGTCATCCTTGTCATCGGTATCGGTGGAGCATTCGTTAAAATCTCAGATCACTTTCAAATTCAAGGAATGGCTTTGGCTGCGATCGCAGGAGTTTTACTAAACCTTATTTTACCAGGAAAACCAACCTCATCTGAGGACATGTTTGAAGAGCATAATGAAGATAATAAATTAAAAGATGCATCAACCTTTTAAATAAGTCCATGAGAGTCTTATAAGGGTGTGAGCATTTCTGGATACTACTGTGAGGGGTGAAATATACCCTATAACCAGAAGCTCAAGAATCAGCACCCTGATCAATAAGATCAGGGTGCTTTTTTTACAAATAAATAGGAGGAACTAGGATGAAGCATTTACTTACGACAAATGAATTACATGTAGAGGAAATCTTCGAAATTCTTTCTGATGCACAGGCTTTCGCTGATGGGGTAATATGGCATCCACAAAAGCCTATGGTTGTGGCCAACCTATTTTTTGAATCAAGTACAAGAACAAGAAGTAGCTTTGAAATGGCGGAGCGGAGGCTTGGCTTAGAGGTTATTCCATTTGATGTCCAAACATCAAGTGTTCAAAAAGGAGAAACTCTTTACGATACAGTTAAAACAATGGAATCGATTGGGATTAATGCTCTTGTAATACGCCATTCCCAAGACTGTTATTTTGAAAATCTATTAGATAAAATAAATATCCCCATTATTAATGCAGGTGATGGATGTGGGCATCATCCAACCCAATCCCTCCTTGACCTTTTGACCATTCAACAGGAATTTGGCCATTTTAACGGTATTAAAGTAGCGATTATTGGAGACATTCATCATAGTAGAGTGGCTCGTTCTAATGCAGATGCTTTGATAAGGCTTGGGGCAGAAGTAGTTTTCTCAGGCCCACAGGAATGGTTTGACGAGGATATGATGAGGCAATGTCGATATGAACCAATAGATAAAGCGATTTCTAGTTCAGATGTTGTCATGCTCCTTCGCATTCAACATGAACGCCATCAAAATGATGGAAACTTTACCTCTACAAGTTATCACAAACAATTTGGTCTCACGGTCGAGAGAGAAAAACAGATGAAGAACGGCAGTATTATCATGCATCCAGCACCTGTTAATCGTAATGTTGAAATTGCGGATAGCCTTGTAGAATGTGGGCGCTCACGAATATTCAAACAAATGCAAAACGGTGTATTTATCAGAATGGCCACTTTAAAAAGATCGCTTAAAAGCCTTGAAGGGGGACATAAGAATGCAACTTCTTATTCAGAACGCAAGCTATATAGCATTTGATGGAACAATAAAACAAGGTGAAATACTCCTGAGAGATGGAAAAATTGACATGATTGAGAGCAGGATTGATCAAGATGATGTTAAAAAAATAGATGCTACTGGTTTGTTGGTGGCTCCAGGATTTATTGACCTCCATGTCCATCTGCGCGAGCCTGGTGGTGAAAAGAAGGAAACAATCGCAACAGGAACACTAGCTGCGGCGCGTGGTGGGTTTACGACAGTTGCTGCAATGCCCAACACTCGCCCAGTGCCAGACTCTAAAGAACAAATGGAAAAGTTACAAGAAAGAATTAAGGAAACAGGTAATGTCCGAGTTCTCCCATATGCTTCGATCACGGTTCGTGAACTTGGTCAAGAATTGACAGATTTTAAGGCACTGAAAGAAGCAGGAGCATTTGCTTTAACGGATGATGGGGTTGGTGTTCAGTCGGCGGGAATGATGCTTAGGGCGATGCAAGAAGCTGCTGCTGTTAATATGACAATCGTTGCGCACTGTGAGGAAAATACACTCATTAATAAAGGTTCAGTTCACCAAGGTACTTTTGCTGAAAAAAATGATTTAAACGGTATCCCTTCTGTTTGCGAATCAGTCCAAATTGCCAGGGATGTGCTACTTGCTGAAGCTGCTGGCTGCCATTATCATGTTTGCCATATAAGCACGAAGGAATCTGTGCGAGTTGTGAGAGATGCAAAGCGTGCAGGTATTAAAGTTACTGCTGAAGTCACTCCACATCATTTGCTCTTATGTCAAGATGATATTCCAAATCTTGATGCTAACTTTAAGATGAACCCGCCTCTTCGTGATTCGGCTGATAGGGATGCACTTATCGAGGGCCTTTTGGATGGTACGATTGATTTTATTGCCACAGATCATGCCCCACATACTAGTGAGGAAAAAAGTGAAGGGATGGTACGCGCACCATTCGGCATTGTTGGATTGGAAACAGCCTTCCCACTTTTATACACCCACTTAGTTCTAAAAAATATTTTGAGCGTTGAGGAGCTGATTGGCTTGTTAACGAAAAAACCCGCAGCTGCGTTTGGGCTTCCATATGGAAAAATAGAAAAAGATGCACAAGCAGACTTGGTTCTTCTCAATTTGAATAATGAACAAACGATTGACCCGAAAGAATTCTTGTCAAAAGGGAAAAATACACCATTTGCTGGATGGAACTGTAAGGGCTGGCCAGTGATGACTATATCAAATGGAAAAATAGTATGGGGAAAAGGAAGTGCAACTGAATGAAAAGACAGCTTATTTTAGAAGATGGTACCATTTTTATTGGCAAGGCTTTTGGAAGTGATGCAACTACAATGGGCGAAGTTGTATTTAATACAGGAATGACTGGCTACCAAGAAATCCTTTCTGATCCTTCATACTGTGGACAAATGGTTACACTGACATACCCTTTAATTGGAAACTACGGGATTAACCGGGATGACTTTGAATCTATTTGCCCAGCAATTAAAGGTTTGATTGTAAAAGAAGTAACTGAATATCCATCGAATTGGCGAAATGAAATGACGCTTAATGATTATTTTAAAATGAAAAAGATACCTGGAATTTCAGGGATTGACACTCGAAAATTAACAAGGATTATACGTCAACATGGGACATTAAAAGGGGCTATCTGCAGTTTAGAAGAAGACCCACAAGAAGTATTGGGGAAATTGCGGTCCACTGTGCTTCCGATCGATCAAGTTTCGCAGGTATCAACAAAAAATCCATATCCAAGCCCAGGTCGTGGGAAGAGAGTTGTTCTTGTCGATTTTGGAATGAAGCATGGGATTTTACGTGAATTAATCGGACGAGGTTGTGATATCATCGTTGTTCCATATAATGCAACTGCTGATGAAATTCTTCAACTAAGCCCAGATGGGATTATGCTGTCAAATGGACCTGGAGACCCTAAAGATGTACCGGAAGCGATTGAAATGATAAAAGGTATAGTAGGGAAAATTCCTTTCTTTGGAATTTGTCTAGGGCATCAATTATTTGCTCTAGCAAGTGGAGCTGATACGGTGAAAATGAAGTTTGGACATCGCGGCTCAAACCATCCTGTTAAGGATTTATCAACGGGGAAAATAGCCATTACATCACAGAATCATGGGTATACAGTAGAAGAAAATTCAATTGTTGGTACAAGGTTAGTTGTTACCCATATTGCTCTTAATGATGGAACAATAGAGGGATTAAAGCACTTGGAGTATCCGGCATTTACAGTCCAATACCATCCTGAAGCATCACCGGGACCTGAGGATGCCAATAGCCTATTTGACCAATTTATGCAAATGATCGAATCAGAAAAACAGGAGGTTTCAGCATCATGCCAAAACGTACAGATATAAAATCCATCCTAGTAATTGGCTCAGGTCCGATTATCATTGGACAGGCAGCTGAATTTGATTATGCTGGTACACAGGCCTGTATGGCGCTTAAAGAAGAGGGATATAGGGTTATTCTAGTAAACTCAAATCCTGCAACGATCATGACTGATACAGAAATTGCTGATACCGTTTATATCGAGCCTCTAACCCTTGAATTTGTCAGTAGAATTATTCGGAAAGAATGCCCTGATGCACTTTTAGCAACCCTTGGAGGACAGACTGGTCTGAATTTAGCAGTTGAATTAGCCAAATCTGGTGTGCTTGAGGAATGTGGCGTTGAAATCCTTGGAACAAAGCTTTCAGCAATTGAACAAGCAGAGGACCGTGAGTTGTTTCGCACGTTGATGAATGAACTGAATGAACCAGTTCCACCAAGTGAAATTGTTCATGAATTGGCAGAAGCAGAGGGTTTTGTTGCAAAGATTGGATACCCGGTTATTGTTCGTCCAGCGTACACGCTTGGAGGAACGGGTGGAGGGATTTGCCGTAATCAAGAGGAATTGGAGGAATTCGTGACTAGCGGTTTAAAACATAGCCCTGTCCATCAATGCCTCCTTGAAAAAAGTATTGCCGGTTTTAAGGAAATTGAATATGAGGTAATGAGAGATTCAAATGACAATGCCATTGTAGTCTGCAATATGGAAAATATTGACCCAGTCGGAGTTCATACCGGTGATTCAATAGTTGTTGCACCAAGCCAAACACTAAGTGACCGAGAATACCAACTCCTGCGTAATGTTTCCTTGAAAATTATTCGTGCACTAAAAATTGAAGGTGGCTGTAATGTGCAGCTTGCTTTGGATCCAGATAGCTATAAGTATTACATCATCGAGGTGAATCCAAGGGTAAGTCGTTCATCTGCCCTAGCTTCCAAAGCAACAGGATATCCTATCGCAAAACTTGCTGCGAAGATTGCAGTAGGATTAACCCTTGATGAAATGCTTAATCCTGTGACCGGAAAAACATATGCAAGCTTTGAACCTGCTTTAGATTATGTCGTCAGCAAAATTCCAAGATGGCCGTTTGACAAATTTGAAGCAGGAAATAGATCGCTTGGAACGCAAATGAAAGCAACCGGCGAAGTCATGGCAATTGGTCGTACATTTGAGGAATCACTGTTAAAAGCAATTCGCTCACTTGAGGGGGGCGTTCATCATTTTGAATTAAATGGTGCCCAAGATATTGACGATGCACTCCTCGAAAAACGTATTTGTAAAGCTGGGGATGAGCGCCTCTTTTACATCGCTGAAGCACTAAAACGAGAAATAACGATAGAAACAATCCATCAATGGAGTAAAATCGACCTATTTTTCCTAAAGAAAATGGAAGGGATTATTGCCTTAGAAGGAGTAGTCGCTCAAAATCGATTTGAGCAGGAAGTACTAACAGAAGCAAAACAAAAAGGATTTTCTGATAAAAAAATTGCGGAACTATGGGAATGCACTGATACAGAAATTTATAATTGGCGAAAGGAACATGGAATAGTGCCTGTTTATAAAATGGTTGATACCTGTGCAGCAGAATTTGAATCAGAAACACCTTACTACTATGGAACGTACGAGGATGAAAACGAATCAATCCGAACTGATAGAAAAAGTGTCATTGTCCTTGGGTCTGGCCCGATTCGAATCGGACAAGGAATTGAATTTGATTATGCTACGGTTCATTCAGTTAAAGCTATTAAAGAGGCTGGCTATGAAGCAATCATTATTAACAGTAATCCCGAAACTGTTTCAACTGATTTCAGCATATCCGATAAGCTTTATTTTGAACCATTGACGATAGAGGATGTTATGCACATCATTGATCTAGAGAAGCCAGAAGGAGTGGTGGTTCAATTTGGAGGTCAAACAGCCATCAATTTGGCTGCAAAGCTTACGGAATATGGGGTTACTATTCTTGGAACAAGTCTCGAGGATTTAGACAGAGCTGAAGACCGGGATAAATTCGAGCAAGCTCTAAAAGAATTGAATATTCCAATGCCTATGGGTAAAACAGCTCTTTCAGTAGAGGAATCGCTTTTGATTGCCAAAAGGATTGGTTATCCTGTATTGGTTCGCCCATCTTATGTACTTGGGGGACGGGCAATGGAGATTGTCTACCGAGAAGAAGAACTGCTTCACTATATGGAAAATGCCGTAAAAATAAATCCTGAACACCCAGTATTAATAGACCGTTATTTGACAGGGAAGGAAATTGAAGTGGATGCCATTTGTGATGGTGAAAATGTATTAATTCCTGGGATCATGGAGCATATCGAGCGTGCTGGGGTTCATTCAGGTGATTCCATTGCCGTTTATCCACCGCAAACCCTGTCCGAGGATATAAAACAAAAATTAGTCGAGTATACAGAAAAAATGGCAAGAGGCCTTAATATTATCGGATTGCTTAATATTCAATATGTAATATCGGAGAACAAAGTATATGTTCTTGAAGTAAATCCACGCTCGAGCCGGACTGTTCCATTCTTAAGTAAAATAACGAAAATTCCAATGGCAAGAATTGCTACAAAAGTAATTTTAGGAGTTAGCTTGAAAGAACAGGGATACAAATCAGGCCTCTATCCTGAAAAGTCAGGTGTTTTTGTAAAGGTTCCTGTATTCTCCTTTGCTAAACTGCGAAATGTAGATATTACACTCGGACCTGAAATGAAGTCAACTGGCGAAGTAATGGGTAAGGATATTACGCTTGAAAAAGCATTATATAAAGGGTTGGTTGCCTCTGGCATGAAGATCCAGAAGTTCGGAACGGTACTTTTTACGGTAGCAAATAAAGATAAGGAAGAAGCCTTAAAACTTGCAAAAAGGTTTTCAGCAAATGGTTACCTTCTTATGGCAACAAGTGGGACGGCAGCTGTTTTGAAAGAGGCAGGTCTCAGAGTAGAAGTAGTCGGAAAAATAGGATCTGAGAGCCCAACTTTATTGGATATTATCCAGCAGGGAAAAGCTCAATTCATCATTAATACACTGACAAAGGGGAAACAACCTGAACGAGACGGCTTCCGAATTCGCCGTGAGGCAGTCGAAAATGGGATTCCATGTTTAACTTCTTTAGATACTGCCGATGCCATTCTTAAAGTAATTGAATCGATGAATTTTTCAGCAGAAGCAATGGATAAAGAGGAGGAGGCCGCTTTTTCATGAAAAGAAAAGAAATATGCACAATTATTGCCCAAAATGAAATTGCCGAATCTATTTATGAACTGACAATACATGCGGAATTGACAAAAGATATTACATCTCCTGGTCAGTTTGTGCATATCAAGGTTTCAAACAGCTTAGATCCATTGCTACGAAGGCCGATCAGCATTTCCTCCTTTGATAGAGAGAAGCAGCAAGTAACGATGATCTATCGGAAGGATGGCAAGGGGACATCACTGCTTGCTGAAAAAACGCCTGGAATGGAAATTGATGTTCTAGGTCCATTAGGTAACGGCTTCCCGTTAGCAGAAACGAACGTGGGTGAAACAGCTTTGCTAGTTGGCGGTGGAGTCGGGGTACCACCTCTCTTTGAATTATCCAAGCAGTTAAAAGCAAAAGGGGCTAAGGTTATCCATGTTCTAGGCTTTCAAACAGCTTCTGCCATTTTTTACGAAAATGAATTTTTACAAAATGGTGAAACGTACGTTGCGACGGTTGATGGAACACATGGAGCAAAAGGGTTTGTAACGGATGTGATAACCGAAAAAAATATCCATTTTGATTGCCTCTATGCATGTGGCCCAATCCCCATGTTGAAAGCATTGGAACAACGTTTTCCTGATAAGAAGGTGTATCTATCTCTTGAAGAAAGAATGGCTTGTGCCGTTGGAGCATGCTTTGCCTGTGTTCATAAATGTGCTGATGATACACAAGGAGTTTCATATAAAAAAGTATGTAGTGACGGACCTGTTTTCCGTGCCGGGGAGGTTATACTATGAGAGGTTTGGCCATTGAATTACCAGGTTTAAGCTTGAAAAATCCTATTATGCCTGCTTCCGGATGCTTTGGCTTTGGCAAGGAATACAGCCAGTTTTATGATTTAAGTATTCTTGGGGCAATCATGATCAAAGCAACAACTGTTGAAGCGAGGTTCGGCAATCCAACACCGCGTGTTGCTGAAACAACTGCTGGAATGCTAAATGCAATTGGATTGCAAAATCCTGGACTAGCCAAGGTTATGTCTGAAGAATTGCCATGGCTTTCCCAGTATGATGTGCCGATCATTGCCAATGTTGCCGGGTCAACTGAAGAGGATTATATCGAGGTGGCAAAGGAAATTTCAAAAGTACCAAATGTTCATGCTTTGGAATTAAATATCTCTTGTCCAAATGTAAAGACAGGTGGTATCGCGTTTGGAACGATTCCTGAAGTGGCTAAACAATTAACCCGCAAAGTAAAGTCGGTATCTAGTGTACCGGTTTATGTAAAACTGTCACCTAACGTCACTAATATTGTCGAGATGGCGCAAGCTGTCGAAGCAGGAGGGGCAGATGGTCTGACGATGATTAATACTCTTGTTGGAATGAGAATTGATATAAAAACGGGTAAGCCAATTTTAGCTAACCGAACAGGAGGACTTTCAGGTCCTGCAATAAAGCCGGTCGCGATTCGAATGATTTATGAAGTAAGTCAAGCAGTATCGCTCCCGATTATTGGAATGGGAGGTATTCATTCTGCAGAAGACGTGATTGAATTTTTCTATGCAGGTGCAAGTGCGGTTGCAGTGGGTACGGCTAATTTTGTTGATCCATATGCCTGTCCAACGATTATTGAAGAATTGCCTGCTATCCTTGATAAATTAGGGTATGAGCATATTTCGGAATGCAGGGGAAGGAGCTGGAGATAGTTGGATAACCCTCTGATAATTGCCCTTGATTTTGCTACTGGAAATGATACAAGAAAATTCCTTGAGCGATTTGGAGATCGTAAACTTTTTCTCAAAGTTGGTATGGAGCTTTTTTATCAAGAAGGCCCTAGTGTGATTCAAATGGTAAAGGAATCAGGGCATAATATCTTTCTAGATTTAAAGCTTCATGACATTCCAAACACGGTGAAAAGCGCCATGAAGAATCTTGCTAGACTTGAATGTGATCTTGTCAATGTACATGCTGCTGGTGGTAAGGAAATGATGCAAGCTGCTTTGGAAGGGCTTGATGCAGGGACAAGTGCAGGTCGCAAGCGGCCTGATTGTATCGCTGTTACCCAATTAACAAGCACCTCAGAAACTCAAATGAATAATGACCAGCGTATTCCTGGTTCATTAGCTGAATCAGTTTTTCATTATGCGAGGCTTGCTCAAAATGCCGGTCTTGAAGGTGTGGTTTGTTCAGCATGGGAGGCTGCGGCAATTCGAAGCCAGCTTGGCTCCGATTTTTATACAGTTACTCCAGGGATTAGGATGAGCACTGATAACATCCAAGATCAAAAGCGTGTTGCCACTCCTCAACTTGCAAAAGAGCTTGGCGTTTCGGCCATCGTTGTTGGTCGTTCAATTACAAGGGCAGAGGACCCATTAAAAAGCTATGAGCATTGGATGAAAATATGGGGAGGAAAACATCAATGAAAAAAACAATTGCTGCAAGACTTTTGGAAATTAATGCGGTTGCGCTAAAGCCTCATGATCCATTTACATGGACATCGGGAATGCGCGCGCCGATTTATTGTGATAACCGATTAACATTAACTTATCCAATTATTAGAAGAGAAATCGCTGAAGGATTAGTGAAGTTAATTAAGGATCATTTTCCCAATGCAGAAGCAGTTGCTGGTACCGCTACAGCTGGAATCCCCCATGCTGCTTGGGTAAGTGATTTGCTGAATTTACCAATGTGTTATGTGCGTTCAAAAGCAAAAGGACATGGTAAAGGGAATCAAATTGAAGGACGAGTTGAAAAGGGACAAAAGATCGTTGTTGTAGAGGACTTGATTTCGACTGGTGGAAGTGTAATTACCGCAGTACAGGCCCTTCGCGAAGCAGGTTGTGATGTCCTTGGTGCCGTATCTATTTTTACATACGGATTGGAAAAAGGAAAACAAATGCTGCAGAGCGAAAATATTCAATCCGAATCAATAACAGATTTTGCTACTTTAGTGGAAGTAGCAATTGAAAAGGAATATATAAGCAAGGATGATCAGGAGAACTTGCTTTCGTGGAGTAAAGATCCTGCTGTGTGGAGTAGTAATCATTAATTAATTGCACCTATAGTAAAGTAGGGAAGCCTTGCGAAAGGCTTCCCTACTTGAGTTTATTTTAGTTTTTTGCATCAGGGTGGTACTGTAAATTAGTAGATTGCATTTATCCGTCAAACTTATTTTTGCTTCAACTTAAGGACGGTTTCCTCATCAGGTGTAACATAAACGGTTTGCTGGTTATCATAGATGACAAATCCCGGTTTTGCTCCGCTCGGCTTTTTAACAAAACGCACTTTTGTATAGTCGACGGGAACCGAGCTCGAATTTCGTGCCTTACTAAAGTAAGCGGCAAGGATCGCTGCTTCTCGAATCGTATCATCGTTCGGTTCTTTATCTCTGATTACAACGTGTGAGCCTGGTATATCTTTTGTATGAAACCATATCTCATCTCTTGCTGCAAGCTTATTTGTCAAATAATCATTTTGTTTATTATTTTTGCCAACGATTATTTCGGTTCCATTGGAAGCAAGAAAGTGGTCTAATTGTGGCTTTGTATTTTGAAATTTTTTCGCATTTTTCTTTTGTCGATCCCGTATATATCCACCTTCTACAAGTTCTTCGCGAATCCCTTGAATATCTTTTGGAGCAGCTGCTTGAACTTGCTGCAACAAACGATCAAAGTAGGCAACTTCCTCACGAGCTTTTTCTATTTGATCAATAACAATAGCAACCGCATTTTTTGCCTTTTGATATTTTGAAAAATATTTTTGTGCATTATCAGATGGGGATTTCCGTGGATCTAGTGGAATAACAAGGATCCCACCCATTTCATCGTAATAATTAACAACTTCAATTTCCTTCATTCCTTTTTTTGCTGCATAAATGTTTGCTGTAAGAAGTTCGCCAAAACGCTTAAACTCGTCCGCTTTTTCGGCTGCCTTTAAGGTGATTTTTAGTTTCTTAATTTTCTTTTCATTTTTTTCTTTTTCATTAATAATAAATCGCTCTACATCGGTTGATTGCTGTTTGACGCGGTCCCGTTCAGCCTTGCCAAAGTAATAACGATCAAGCATTTCACTTATAGTATTAAATGTTTTGCTTTCTCCTCCAAGATGTTCAAGTGGAAAAAGATAAAAAGCTTCTTTGCCATCAATTGTCATAATCGCGGGGGAAATGGAGCCGCTTTGCACTTTATTGATTAAATGTATAAACGTTTTTGGTAAGGTTGATCGATTTGCTAGTCCGCTTTTAAAAATTACTTCTTTAGAAAAAAGTGGAGAGATCCCAGCAAATTGGTTAACAAGTTGCTGATCTAATTTACCACTGTTAAAATCTAATTTTTTTAAAACATCTTCTTCTACTAAATTGAATGGGTTTTGTTTATGTTGTTCTGGTGGTGAAATGTAGTCTTGCCCCGGCATAATGGCACGATGACTGTTAACTGCAAAAGAAACGTGCTTGACACTATCAAGAATAACATTGCGGATTTTATCCACTAATACTATATTGCTGTGACGACCCATTACTTCTATGATTAATTGTTTATAGCTAATATCCCCGATTTCATTCCGACCCTTTATTTCAAAAATAATGATGCGGTCTTCTGCTACTTGGTAGATGTCCTCAAGGATATGTCCCTCTATATGTTTCCTAAGAAGCATACAAAACATAGGTGGTTCAGATGGATTATCATACGCCTCGTTCGTTAACTGTACCCTTGCATAGCTAGGATGAGCAGATAAGAGGAGCTTGTGATTCCCCCCGCCCGCGCGGATTGTTAAAATTATTTCATTTTTATATGGTTGGTGAACCTTATTGATTCGCCCACCCTGTAATGAGCTTTTTAGCTCATCGACCATTGCTTTTGTAAATAAACCATCAAATGACATAGGAAACATCCTTTTCTTTCAACAAATTTCTTCTAAGTTAAGTATATCTTATTTGGTGCCCGCTTAGAAATTTGATAACTGTCTAGTGCAAGCAGCCTTGCCCCCGAATCGCTTCGCTCTTCATGTTTCCTTTATCTCATACAGAGCAGTCCAGTCCATACGTTGCTAAACAGGTGCTTTCGCTTTTCTTTTTTATCATAGCATTTTTTGGGACGAGGCTGAATAAGATTTCTGTAGATGAGGCTTGTTTGAATTTTAGAGGGGGAAGTGAGATGGTCGGATGAGATTCTATGAAATGGAAATAGATGAAGTTGGAAAAGCCTTAGAGACTGATTTTTCAGTGGGACTGTCAGCAGAAGAGGTAAAGAATCGGGTTAAGCAATATGGCTATAATGAACTGGATGAAGGAGAAAAGCAATCGGCTTTGCTCTTATTTTTTAGTCAATTTAAAGACTTCATGGTCCTGGTATTACTGGTAGCAACTTTAATATCCGGTCTTCTTGGTGAATATATTGATGCCATTGCCATTATTGCGATTGTCATTATAAATGGATTTCTTGGTTTTTTTCAGGAAAGAAGAGCTGAAAAATCACTTCAGGCATTAAAAGAATTATCGGCACCACAAGTCCATGTGTTACGAGAAGGAGAATGGATCAAAATACCTTCAAAGGAAGTTACGGTCGGGGATATCCTTAAATTTTCAAGTGGAGACCGAATTGGTGCAGATGTACGGATTATTGAATCAAAAAGCTTAGAAATAGAGGAATCCGCTCTAACTGGAGAATCTGTACCGGTTTCGAAGCATGGGGACTTATTAAGAACAAGCAACCCAGGGATTGGTGATATGGAAAATATCGCCTTCATGGGAACGATGGTGACTAGAGGCAGTGGCACCGGAGTTGTGATTGCAACGGGAATGAAAACAGCAATGGGACAAATTGCTGATCTCCTCCAAAATGCAGAAGCGGCTGAAACGCCGTTGCAGCGACGTTTGGAGGAATTAGGGAAAATATTAATTGTTGCTGCATTATTGCTGACCGTTTTAGTTGTGGCTATTGGCGTCATGCAGGGCCATGACTTATACACCATGTTCTTAGCAGGTGTATCGCTTGCGGTTGCTGCAATACCTGAAGGATTGCCAGCTATTGTAACAGTTGCCTTATCACTCGGTGTCCAAAAAATGATTAAGAAAAATGCAATTGTTCGGAAGCTTCCAGCTGTTGAAACACTTGGTTGTGCATCTGTTATTTGCTCCGATAAAACGGGAACGATGACACAGAACAAGATGGCAGTTACACATTTATGGAGTGGTGGTAAGACATGGACAGTAGATGGCGTTGGATATGAACCGAAAGGTAATTTTTATCAAAATGACAAAGCCATTCATATTAGAGATGAAAAAGCGCTGCAACAAATGCTTATTTTTGGAATGGTTTGCAATCATTCAGAGTTAGTTATTAAGGATAATACTATAACTCTTGATGGTGACCCAACCGAAGGCGCATTGCTAGTGAGTGCTATGAAAGCCGGGTATGATCGCCATAAATTACTTGATGAATTCACGATTATAAATGAATTTCCATTTGATTCGGCTCGAAAAATGATGAGTATCCATGTAAAAGACAAACAAGGTCGAAACTTTATCGTCACAAAAGGTGCGCCGGATGTTCTTTTAGGTGTTTGCGAGTCGATCCTTTGGGATGGCAAGACACAATATATGGGGAATGATATCCAAACCAAAGTTCAGGATGCGATTAATGGACTTGCCTCCAAGGCACTCAGAACCATTGCGATTGCATTTAAACCAATTCCAGAAAATACGGTTCTCTTGTCAGAACATGAGGCAGAAAAAAAATTAACCTTTATTGGGGTTCAAGGCATGATTGACCCTCCGAGGCCGGAAGTGAAAACGGCTATAAAAGAGTGTAAGGAAGCAGGCATCAAAACGATTATGATAACAGGAGACCATGTTGTTACAGCAAAAGCTATTGCCGGACAACTTGGGATTTTAACAAGTAAGAGTAGGGTTCTCGATGGGAAGGCATTATCTGAGATGTCCGTGGAAGAATTGGAGGACGTTGTTGACGATGTTTCTGTATTTGCTAGGGTTTCACCAGAACATAAGCTTAAGATTGTTAGGGCACTGCAAAATCGAGGTCATGTTGTTGCCATGACAGGTGATGGTGTAAATGATGCCCCAGCGATCAAAGCAGCAGATATCGGGGTGGCTATGGGGATTACTGGGACTGATGTTGCGAAAGAAGCATCCGCCCTCGTTTTGCTTGATGATAATTTTGCGACAATTAAGGCTGCTATAAAAGAAGGTCGGAATATATATGAAAATATCCGAAAATTCATTCGCTATTTATTAGCTTCAAATGTGGGTGAAATATTAGTAATGCTGTTCGCGATGATTTTAGGTTTACCGTTGCCACTTGTACCTATCCAAATACTTTGGGTAAATTTAGTAACGGATGGTCTACCAGCAATGGCACTTGGCCTTGATAGCCCCGAAGAGAATGTAATGAAAAGGAGACCGCGTAGCCCAAAAGAAGGTGTTTTTGCAAGAGGCCTTGGGTGGAAGGTAGTTTCGCGGGGCTTTCTTATTGGAATAGTTACACTGTTTGCCTTTATGTTGGTTTATAAAAATGATCCAGCTCGTTTGCAATACGCACAGACTGTGGCGTTTGCATCCCTTGTAATGGCACAGTTGATTCATGTATTTGACTGTCGCAGTGAAAAGTCTGTATTATCAAGAAATCCATTTGGAAACATATTTCTCGTGTGGTCAGTTATCTCATCCCTTGCTTTATTGCTTGTGGTAATTTACTATCCACCACTTCAACCGATTTTTCATACTCTCCCTATCGCAGGAAAAGACTGGTTTTTGATTATTGGATTATCTTCAATTCCAACTTTTTTACTAGCAGGATCGTTTTTGGCAAGAAAAACAAAATAAATTATGTTATAATCCAAAAGGTAGTAGAGTGGACTCTATTGCCTTTTGTTTTTGCAAAGGGTCATGAGCGGTATCTAGTAGGATTGATTTTAAATTTAAATTCAATTTTTTTAAAATGTAAATCGAGCACTTTTTTATAGATTGGATGTGCTAAAGATGGTTATAAGTATGACAGGCTTTGGAAGAAGCAAGGTAGTATCTGGGCCTTATTCGGTTAATGTTGAAATTAAAACAGTCAATCATCGTTTCTCTGAGTTCAGTATTCGAATGCCTCGTCAGCTTCTAAAAATCGAGGAAAAAATAAAGAAAAAACTTAATCAGCATATCCGCCGAGGAAGAGTCGAAGTATTTGTGACTTTAGAGGGCGAAGGAACTGTTACCCGAAAAGTCCATGTTGACTGGAAGCTAATTGACGAATATTATCAGTTCCTCCTAGATGCAAAGAAAAAGTACAACCTTGAAGGAAATGTATCATTGGCTGAGCTACTGGGCCTTGATGAGCTTGTACATATTGAAGAGAGTGAAATGGGGAACGAAGAGCTTGAGACTATTGTCCTCACTGGAATTGAAGAAGCGGTTATTCTACTTAAACAAATGAGGCTTGCTGAAGGGGAAGAACTAAAAAAAGATATTACCGCAAATTTATATCAATTGGAGACTTCATTGCTCGATCTTCGGAAATATGCTCCATTCGTTGTTCAAGTATATAAAGAACGATTGACGAAAAGAATGCAAGAGTTTCTAAATGGCCAATATGATGAATCTAGAATCTTAACTGAAGTTGCAATTTTTGCTGATAAAGCAGATATAAATGAAGAAATGACAAGGCTTTGCAGTCATATTCAGCAATTCTTGCAAACACTAGAGGACAATGAGCCAATTGGACGAAAACTTGACTTCCTTGTACAGGAAATGAATCGAGAAGTAAATACAATCGGTTCAAAAGCAAACGATTCGAACATTGCAAAAAAGGTTGTCGAAATGAAAAGCCTACTTGAAAAATTAAAGGAACAGATTCAAAATATCGAGTAGCACCTGTTTAGAAAGTGCTTGACAAGGCTAGACTAAATTATTGATGATTGGATGATCGTGATGTCAATTAAATTGATAAATATAGGATTTGGAAATATTGCTTCCGCCAATCGGATTATTTCAATTGTTAGCCCTGAATCTGCCCCTATAAAAAGGATTATTCAAGATGCACGTGATCGGGGAGCATTAATTGATGCTACTTATGGAAGACGTACCCGTGCAGTAATTGTAATGGACTCAGACCATGTCATTCTCTCAGCGGTACAGCCTGAAACCGTTGCTAATAGGCTATATGACCGTGATGAAACTTTAGATGAAGGGTAGGGTTTTTTAAGATGCAGGAAAAGGGATTGCTTATCGTACTTTCAGGACCCTCTGGAGTGGGAAAAGGAACAGTCAGAAAAGAAATATTTTCCCACCCGGAAACGGCTTTTGAATATTCGATTTCGATGACAACAAGATCCCCACGTGTGGGTGAAGAAAATGGGATTGACTATTTCTTTAAATCAAGGGAAGAGTTTGAAATGCTTATTGAACAGGGTAAGCTTTTGGAGTATGCAGAATTTGTAGGTAATTACTATGGAACTCCAGTCGATTATGTAAGAGAAACCCTTGATTCTGGTAAAGATGTATTTTTAGAGATTGAAGTTAAAGGTGCTCGTCAGGTTCGTGAAAAATTTCCAGAGGGGCTATTTATCTTTTTGATGCCACCGAGTTTAACGGAGTTAAAAAACCGGATCGTGACGAGGGGTACAGAAACAGAGGCTATTATCCATAATAGGATGCTTTCTGCCCGAGAAGAAATTGAAATGATGAGTTTGTATGATTATGTTGTCGAAAATGATCAAGTTGAACGTGCTTGCGATCGTATAAGAGCGATCGTAACGGCGGAACATTGCCGCCGAGAGCGGGTTGAATTTCGTTATAAAAAATTGCTGGAGGCTGAATAAATATGTTATATCCTTCTATTGACTCATTGCTTGAGATAATTGATTCAAAGTATTCACTTGTATCTGTTGCGGCTAAGCGTGCTCGTGCGATGCAACAAGCAAAAGATGAAAGATTACCTAAGTACGTTTCATATAAATGTGTTGGGAAAGCTCTTGAAGAAATTTATAGTGGCGAACTCACGTATCGTGTCGCTAAGAATTTAGATACTCAAGGTAAGTAGACTGCGCAAAAAGAATAGCCCAGGTTTTAGCTAAGTGGAATTTATATCTATAAATTCTGCTAGCGCATAAGGGCAACTACGCCTAATCATCGCCCTTAGGGGAGTTTTCTTTAACGTAAACGGGATTAAAATACAACAAAAAAAACTGAAAGAAGGGTCTGACTCCGAAAGTTAATTTCCTTTTGAGTCAGCCTTTTTTATTTTTAAGAAATTCGAATGAAAAAGATGAAATATCGTTTTCAATCTATCATAATAAAAGGAAAGATAGAATGTGGACGAAAGAAGTGAGGATGGTTGATGGTGAAGGATAAAAAAATAGTATTATGTGTAACAGGAGGAATAGCAGTTTTCAAAGCTGCTGCGCTAACAAGCAAACTTATCCAAGCGGGAGCACAAGTGAAGGTTATTTTATCTGATTCTGCTGCAAAATTTGTGACGCCATTAACCTTTCAAGCTTTATCCCGCAATGAAGTTTACATGGATACCTTTGATGAAAAGAATCCACAAGTAATTGCTCATATTGATCTTGCAGATTGGGCAGATTTGGTTATTGTTGCCCCTGCAACTGCAAATACAATAGCAAAAATTGCCCATGGAATTGCAGATAATATGTTGACAACTACATTGCTAGCTACAACGGCTCCCGTCTGGATTGCGCCAGCAATGAATGTTCATATGTACAACCATCCTGCAGTTAAGGAGAACATCACTACATTAACGAAATATGGATACCAGTTTATCGAGCCTGGTGAAGGCTATTTAGCCTGTGGTTATGTTGGCAAAGGCCGCCTCGAAGAACCAGAAAAAATCGTTTTGTTAGTACAGGAATTTTTCCAAAATGATTCAAACCTTCTAAGTGGAAAAACGGTGGTTGTAACTGCAGGACCGACAAGGGAGAAAATTGATCCAGTTCGTTTCATCTCAAATCATTCAACAGGAAAAATGGGTTATGCACTTGCTGAAGCAGCAGTGAAAGCAGGGGCAAAGGTTGTCTTAATTTCTGGCCCGACAAACCTTGCGTGTCCATATGGTGTGGAGCGTATTAGCGTTGAAAGTGCATCTGAAATGTATGATGCTGTACTTTCACATTTTAACAGTGCAGATATTGTAATTAAATCAGCAGCAGTGGCGGATTACCGTCCGAAGATAGTCCATGACAATAAAATAAAAAAACAACAAGAAGCAGCGGTTATTGAATTGGAGAGAACAAAGGATATTCTCCATGAACTTGGATTGAAAAAAACCAAGCAATTGCTTATAGGTTTTGCGGCCGAAACAAATAACATTGATGAATATGCGACAAAAAAACTCATCTCAAAAAATGCAGATATGATTGTTGCAAACAATGTATTGTCTGAGGGTGCGGGATTTGGTACTGATACTAACGTTGTGACTCTTTTTAAACGGGATGGAACCGCTTCTAAATTACCTTTAATGTCCAAGCAAAAAGTTGCTGAAAAGATTATCGAAGAGACTGCTCTTCTCTTGAAGGATTTGGAGAAATGAATATTGCTAGTGTAATCGTTGATGTTCCGGCGAAGCAAACGGATAGGACATTTGATTACCTCATTCCAGTCAAATGGCAGGATATTATTAAACCTGGTACAAGAGTTATAGTTCCATTCGGGCCAAGAAAAATACAGGGTTTTGTCACTGACATTAAGAGCCAATCAGATATCGAAAAATTAAAAGAAATTGTTGAACCTATGGACTTAGTACCTGTATTAAATCAGGAATTATTAGAACTTGGACATTGGTTAACTGAAAATACGCTTAGCTTTAAACTATCTGCTTTTCAAGCTATGCTACCTGCAGCATTAAAGGCAAAATATGAAAAGAAGATAAAACTAGTTGCTGGTATAGGAATTGAAAGTTTACCGGAAGAACTTCAACCATTTTTTAAAAAGGGAAATTCGATTACATGGGAGGACGCCTTACTAAATGGGATTGTTTCTGCTTTGAAAAAAGAGGTAACAAATGGTCATCTTGAAGTCGTATATGAAGTGATCGAGCGGGTTAAAAAGAAAAAAGTGAAGTTTGTAATGCCACTTCTTTCTCATGATGAAATAAAAGGAGTACTGGCACAATTATCATCACGAGCAGGAAAACAAAAAGATCTTTTAATCTATTTCTTAGAGAATAGAAGTCCCATTGAATTAACAAAACTGGTTTCAGACCACTTAATGACAAAATCGGCGATAAAAGCATTAGTCGAAAAACAGGTTATTGTTGAAATCGAAAAGGAAGTTTATCGCGATCCGTTTATGAATCGTGAATTCAGCAGGACTTACCCTTTATCCTTAACAGATACCCAAAAAACCGCTATTCAACCAATTCTAAAGGACATTAAAAAAAAGCAACATGCAGTGTTTTTATTATACGGAGTAACAGGAAGCGGTAAGACGGAAATATACTTGCAATCGATCCAGGAAGTAATCGAACAAGGAAGAGAAGCGATTGTACTTGTCCCAGAAATTGCGCTAACACCGCAAATGGTGAATCGCTTTAAGGGGAGATTTGGGGAACTAGTTGCTGTTTTGCATAGTGGATTATCTGCAGGAGAAAAATATGATGAATGGCGAAAGATTCAAGCGGGGGAAGTAAGTGTTGTCGTTGGAGCACGTTCCGCCATTTTTGCACCATTTGAAAATCTCGGTATTATTATCATCGATGAAGAGCATGAAACGAGTTATAAACAGGAAGAAATGCCGCGCTACCATGCAAGGGATGTGGCAATTGAGAGAGCCAAAAATGCCAAATGTCCGGTAGTATTAGGAAGCGCAACTCCTTCGTTAGAATCATTTGCCCGGGCGCAAAAAGGAGTTTATCACCTATTAACCCTTCCCGGTCGAATGAATAATCAATCCCTTCCCCCAGTCGAAATTATTGATATGCGTGAGGAGCTTAGAGGTGGAAACCGCTCCATGTTTTCGAGAAGTCTGTTGGAGAAACTAAAGGTACGTATCGAAAAAAAAGAGCAAACCGTTTTATTTTTAAATAAACGTGGTCATTCGTCCTTCGTCATGTGCCGAGATTGTGGTTATGTCATGAATTGCCCGAATTGTGATATTTCCCTAACCTACCACCGTGTAAGCGAGCAAATGAAATGCCATTATTGTGGACATGAGAGTTATGTACCGAAGAATTGTCCTGAATGTTCTAGTGAACATATTCGGTATTTTGGCACAGGAACTCAAAAGGTTGAAGATGAGCTGGGAAAAGTACTCCCCGAAGCAAAGGTGATTCGCATGGATGTGGACACTACTAGACGCAAGGGAGCTCATGAAAGGTTACTAAATGATTTTCAAGAAGGTAAAGCAGATATTCTACTCGGAACACAAATGATCGCAAAAGGATTAGATTTCCCCAATATTACACTTGTAGGTGTATTGTCAGCAGATACGATGCTACATTTACCTGATTTCCGATCATCTGAAAAAACGTTTCAGCTGCTTACTCAAGTAAGTGGGCGGGCCGGACGTCACGAATTACCAGGTGAAGTAGTGATTCAAACATACACACCCGAGCATTACAGTATTGAACTTGCTGGAAAACAGGATTATGACCTATTTTATCAAAGGGAAATGATGGTGAGGAAAATTCATAGGTATCCACCATTTTATTTTATTTCCCTAATTACAGTTAGCCATGATCAGTTAATGATGGTAGTTTCTGTCACTGAAAAAATAACAAAATATGTACGTTCAAGGCTTTCAAATGAAGCAGTTATCCTTGGTCCTGTTGCCTCACCAATCCCCCGCATTAATAATAGATATCGATACCAATGTCTGATAAAATACAAGCGGGAACCAGATCTCACACAGACATTGAAAAAGGTTCTTGACCAATATCAAAAGGATGTAAGCGGCGGTCTACAGGTCTCGGTTGATGTAAATCCGTTTATTTTAATGTAAGAAGAAGCATTTT
Source organism: Neobacillus sp. PS3-40 (assembly GCF_030915485.1). GTDB lineage: Bacteria > Bacillota > Bacilli > Bacillales > Cytobacillaceae > JAUZPL01. Next base: position 3,672,438 of record NZ_CP133266.1, read on the forward strand.
GAAGGTTATGAATAGTACTTTTTAGGTGAAAATGAAAATGTAAGGTTAGCGAGACTTCCATTTTCACAAAAATCAACAGTGTTATTTACTAAAACATAATAAAATGGCACAGATGGAGGAACTACATTGGCAATACGAAAAATAGTAATGTATCCTGCAGATATACTTGAGCAGCACTGCCAGGAAGTGAAAAAGTTTGATCGAAAGTTAGCAAAAGTGCTTGATGATATGTACGATACAATGATCAAATACGATGGTGTGGGTCTTGCGGCTCCACAGATTGGTTTGGATCTAAAAATAGCAATTGTTGATATTGATGATGAATCGGGAACTATTGAAATGATGAATCCAAGAATACTCGAAACGGCAGGGGAGCAAACCGGTCCTGAAGGCTGCTTAAGCTTTCCAGGGTTATATGGTGAAGTGACTAGGCCTTTTTATGTTAAGATTGAAGCACTTGATCGATTGGGTAGAAAGTTCACGCTAGAAGCAGAGGATTTTCTTGCTCGGGCAATATTGCATGAAATTGACCATTTAGATGGGATATTATTTACAACAAAAGTTATTAGATATCTAACTGAACAAGAGCTAGAAGGGTAGGGAATGTATGACGAAAATTATTTTTATGGGTACACCAGATTTCTCAGTGCCAGTACTCCAGCAAATAATAAATGATGGCTACGAGGTAATCGGAGTCGTAACCCAGCCAGATCGACCAGTTGGTAGAAAAAGGATATTGACACCTCCCCCTGTTAAGGTAGAGGCATTAAAACATAGCATTCCTGTCTATCAACCTGAGAAAATCCAGCAAAAAGAAGAACTCGAAAAGATTCTGGTTTTAAAACCTGATCTGATTATTACTGCAGCATTTGGCCAAATTTTACCAAAAGAGTTACTTGATGCACCTGAATTTGGTTGCATTAATGTACATGCTTCATTGTTACCGGAACTACGCGGCGGTGCACCAATTCATTACGCGATAATCCAGGGAAAAGAGAAAACTGGAGTAACCATTATGTATATGGTTGAGAAACTGGATGCAGGCGATATTATAACTCAGATTGAAGTTCCCATTACAGATGAGGATAATGTTGCAACACTTCATGAAAAATTAAGTGAAGCCGGTGCTAAATTACTGTCGGAAACACTTCCTCAATTGCTTGAAGGAAACATTCATCCAATTTCCCAAAATAATGAGAAGGCAACCTTTGCTTCTAACATAAGGCGCGAGCAGGAAAAAATTATCTGGGCGAAAACGGGTGAAGATATATATAACCATATCCGTGGGCTGAATTCTTGGCCAGTAGCTTTTACAAGCCTTGAAGGGCAGACTTTGAAAATTTGGAAGGCTGAGAAAGTTAAGGGCGAATTGAATGGTGAACCTGGAACTATTCTCCGAATTGAATCGGATGGATTCGTTGTTTCAACAGGAAATGAAGTTGGTTTGAAAATTGTAGAACTTCAGCCTTCTGGAAAAACAAAAATGACAGGAGAACAATTTTTAAGAGGGTCTGGATCAAAAATTTCAACAGGATTAAAGCTGGGAGATTAACATGACTAAAAAGAAAAAAAATGTACGTGAAACGGCAATGGATCTTCTTGTCACAATCGAAAAAAACCAATCCTATAGCAATTTGCTTTTAAATCATGCGATTGAAAAAAACCAATTACCGGCAAAAGATATCGGACTTTTAACTGAATTGACATATGGAACACTCCAAAGAAAAATGACTTTAGCTTTCTTTATTAAGCCTTTTTTAAAGAAAACAAGTAAAATTGAAAGCTGGGTTATGCAATTACTAATGTTGACACTTTATCAAATGGTTTATCTTGATAGGATTCCTGATCGTGCAGCTATATTCGAAGCGGTAGAAATCGCAAAAAATAGGGGCCATAAAGGAATAGCAAGTATGGTTAACGGTGTTTTAAGAAGCATCCAAAGAGAGGGCCTTCCTTCCTTGGCTGAAATTGCAGACCCTGTTCAAAGGCTTGCAATCGAAACAAGTCATCCAGAATGGATTATAAAAAGATGGCTTGAACAATACGGATATGAAAAAACGAAGATAATGTGTGAGGTGAATTTAACTGCCCCACTACAAACTGCTAGGGTTAACACCACAAAAACAACTAGAGAAGAGTGTGTAGCACGTCTTATCGAAGAAGGCTTCAGTATTGAAGCAAGTCCAATTATTCCTGAAGCGATCAGAGCATTAAAGGGGAATTTAGCCCACTCGACTGTTTATAAGGAAGGTCTTTTATCGATACAGGATGAAAGTTCGATGCTCGTTGCCTATGCACTTGATGTCACAGAAAATGACTCTGTTTTAGATGCATGTGCTGCTCCAGGTGGAAAAAGTACCCATATTGCAGAGAAAATGAATAATACAGGTGAAGTCATCTCACTTGATCTTCATGAACATAAAGTAAAATTAATTAATGAAAACGCAAGTAGATTAGGTTTGGCAAATATTCAAACGAAGACAATGGATAGTCGTAGTGTTGGTGAACATTTTAAAGATGATTCATTTGATAAGGTTTTGCTTGATGCTCCGTGTTCGGGCCTTGGTGTCATGAGAAGAAAACCTGATATGAAATATACAAAAAAAGAGCAGGATTTGGTTCAATTAAGTAGTATTCAACAAAATCTATTAAAGGCAGTTTCCCCTTTAGTAAAAAAAGGTGGAATTCTTGTTTATAGCACATGTACAGTAGATAAAGAGGAAAATGAAAATACAGTAAGAGTATTTTTATCAGAAAATCCCCAGTATGAAGGAGATCCAACATTTAAAGAGCGAATGCCTGAGGCAATTCAACCCTTTATTACAGGTTTTGAACTACAAATTTTTCCTCAAGATTTTGGCTCAGACGGTTTTTATATTGCAACTTTTAGAAAGAAGGTGTAACAGTTGGAAAACGCAACTACAACTGAGAAAAACACATCAATAGACAAAAATATGCCATCCATTTATTCGTTACTTTTGCCTGAATTAAAAGAATGGTTGAAAGAAAATGGTGAGAAGCCATTTCGAGCAGAGCAAATCTATGATTGGCTATATCTAAAAAGAGTTTCCTCGTTTGAAGAAATGAGTAATTTATCAAAAGAATTAAGAGACAAGATGTCTTGCCAATTTCAAATAACAACGCTTAAAACTGTTATTAAACAAGAGTCATCAGATGGGACAATCAAATTTTTATTTGAACTACATGATGGATACTCGATTGAAACAGTTTTAATGCGTCATGAATATGGAAATTCAGTTTGTGTTACAACGCAAGTTGGTTGTAGGATTGGCTGTACGTTTTGTGCATCAACATTAGGTGGGTTAAAACGAGATTTAAAAGCAGGTGAAATTGTTGCCCAGGTTGTAAATGTCCAAAAGTCATTGGATTTGACAGATGAACGAGTAAGTTCTGTTGTGATCATGGGAATCGGGGAACCGTTTGACAATTACGATAACATGCTCTCGTTCCTAAAAATTATTAATCATGATAAGGGTTTAAATATCGGTGCGCGACACATCACAGTTTCGACAAGTGGGATTGTTCCGAAGATTTATCAATTTGCTGATGAAAACACACAGATTAACTTTGCAATTTCCTTGCATGCTCCAAATACAGAGATACGTTCAAGGCTGATGCCGATTAATAAGGCCTATAAACTTGATGACTTAATGGAAGCAGTGAGGTATTATATCGGTAAGACTGGACGACGAGTTAGTTTTGAGTATGGCCTTTTTGGTGGTGTAAATGATCAAGTTGAACACGCTGAAGAGTTAGCTAGGCTTGTAAAAGGAATTAAGTGTCATATCAACCTTATCCCTGTTAATTATGTACCAGAACGGGATTATGTTCGTACACCAAAAGATCAGATTTTTGCCTTCGAGAAAGAATTAAAGAAACATGGAATCAATGTAACGATACGCCGAGAGCACGGTCATGATATCGACGCAGCATGTGGACAACTTCGTGCAAAGGAGCGCAAAGAAGAGACGAGGTGAAAGAATGAAAGCTGGATATATGACAGACCAAGGAAAAATTAGATTGCATAATGAAGACTCCGGGGGTATATTTAAAAACCTTGATGGTAACCTTCTTACCATTGTCGCAGATGGAATGGGAGGTCACCGTGCCGGTGATGTAGCAAGTGGAATGACCATTGATGAGTTAAAGAAGCAGTGGGAAAGCACGACCGGAATTAGCATTGCAGAACACGCCGAGAATTGGCTCCAGGAACACATTCTTAAAGTAAATAAAATTTTATTTGAACATGCCAAAAATAACACGGATTGCGATGGTATGGGCACTACAATTGTTGCTGCAATAAGTACTGAATCTTTTGCAACAGTGGCTAATATCGGAGATAGCCGATGTTATTTGTTAAATGAAACTGGCTTTAAACAAGTAACTGAGGACCATTCACTAGTTAATGAACTTGTGAGATTTGGGCAAATTTCAAGGGAAGATGCCGAACATCATCCCCGCAAGAATGTTTTGCTGCGCGCTCTGGGAACAGAAGAGAATGTGGAAATGGATATTAAAACGATTATGTTTGAAGATGGGGATTGTCTGTTGTTATGCTCTGACGGACTTTCTAATAAAGTTAGTGAAAAAGAAATGGAAGAAATACTTTTAAATGATACTGATCTAATGCAAAAAGCAGGAACGCTTATTTTACTAGCCAATGAATATGGTGGAGAAGATAACATTACCCTGGCAATAGTAGAGTTTTCTGATAGTAGTGAGGGTGATGAATAGATGATGATTGGAAAAAGAATAAATGGCCGTTATAAAATTTTAGATATGATCGGCGGCGGAGGAATGGCAAATGTTTATTTAGCCCATGACATGATCCTCGACCGTGATGTAGCAGTCAAAATGCTTCGGCTTGATTTAACCAACGATGAAGAGTTTATTCGACGGTTTCATAGGGAAGCCCAATCCGCTACGAGCTTGACACATCCTAACATTGTGAATATTTATGATGTTGGGGAAGAAAATGATCTTTATTATATTGTCATGGAATATGTGAACGGGCAAACATTAAAACAATACATACAACAGTATTCACCACTTAGGGTAGAAGAAACAATTGGAATTATGAGGCAGCTTACTTCTGCTATTGCGAATGCACATCAAAATTCTATTATTCATCGAGATATCAAACCACATAATATTTTAATGGATCTAAACGGGAAAGTTAAAATTACTGACTTTGGAATTGCGATGGCACTAAGTGCAACAAGCATAACCCAGACGAATTCAGTACTTGGATCTGTCCATTATTTATCGCCTGAACAAGCTCGCGGAGGAATGGCGAATAAGAAATCTGATATCTATTCGCTCGGAATTGTGATGTTTGAACTGTTGACTGGACGACTCCCTTTTTCAGGAGAGTCAGCCGTTTCAATTGCGCTTAAACATCTCCAATCTGAAACACCATCTGTAAGAAGGTGGAACCAATCTATTCCACAGAGTGTTGAAAATATTGTTTTAAAAGCAACCGCAAAAGATCCTTTCCATCGCTATAACAGTGTTGAAGAAATGGAAGAAGATTTAAGAACGGCATTAAGCCCTGAACGATTACATGAACCAAAGTTTGTCATTCCAATTGATTACGAGGCAACAAAAGCAATTCCGGTTATTACTCATGATCGTCCACATCAGAATTTGGATGAAACGCTCGTTCATAATCATGAAAAAATAAATCCAAGTCCTAAGGATTCCTCGAAAAAAGGGAATAATAAGACTAAACGCAAAAAGTGGCCAATTATTTTAATTTCTACGTTTATTATTCTGGCTATCCTTGGTATTTTTACCGTAACAGTCTTGCCAAGTCTGCTCGAACCAAATGATGTTAAGGTTCCGGATGTAAGCGGAAAAAATTTGGATGATGCAGTAGCACAGCTTGTTTCGAAGGGATTTGTCATCGGAGATACAAATGAAATATCAGACGATGAGGTTAAAAAAGGTAAAATCATTAGAACAGATCCAGAAGCCGGAACAACTGCTAAAGAAGGCGCCAAAATTGATATTTATAAAAGTTCAGGAAAAGAGAAGACTGTGCTTTCAGATTATGTTGGGCGGCAATATGATGTTGTTCTAAGTTTGTTGGAAGGTAAAAACTTTCAAGATATAAAGAAAAATGAAGTTCATGATGACAGTGAACCAGGAACAATCATTGAGCAAAATCCTCCAGCAGGTGACAAGGTCACACCAGAAAATACAACTTTGGAATTTAAAGTAAGTATGGGCCCTGAGAAAATTACTTTAAAAAACTTAACAGAGTATAGTGAGAAAGCTGCCCAAGACTACGCTGAAACAGCAGGTCTATTAATTGATACAACCCAGCAGAAATATGATGATACAATTCCAGTAGGAATGGTCATTTCTCAATCACCAATCGCAGGAACTGAGATGCATAAAGGTGATAAAATAACAGTTGTTATTTCGAAAGGGAAGGAAGAAAAACCGCCTAAAAAGATTGTTAAAGAAGTTACTATTCCATATGATCCAGCAACACCAGGGCAGCCACAGGAAGTGCAAATTTACATTGAAGATATGAATCACAGCATGACAGAACCAGCTGAAACCATTTATATTACTCAAACAATCAAAAAACAGATTGAGGTAACAATTCAGGATGGTCAAAAAGCAGAATTTAAAGTTATCCGAGATAGCAATGTTATTGATGATGAAGTAGTAGATTACAATGAATAAGAATAAGTCAACCGGGCAAGGAGTGTAGCTATGCCTGAAGGAAAAATTGTTAAAGCATTGAGTGGATTTTATTATGTACTTAATGAAAATGGACTTGTTCAATGCCGTGCTCGTGGTATTTTTAGAAAAAATAATGTTTCACCCCTTGTAGGGGATGAGGTCGTTTATCAAGCCGAAAATGATAAGGAAGGCTATGTTCTAGAGATTAAGGATCGGAAAAATGAATTAGCAAGACCACCGATCGCTAACGTTGATCAAGCTATCCTTGTCTTTTCTGCTGTTGAACCAGACTTTAGTACTGTTCTATTAGACCGCTTTCTAGTATTGGTGGAATTTAATCATATTCACCCATTAATTTGTATTACAAAGATCGATTTAATTACAAATGAGCAGCATAATGCGATTGAACTGTATGCGCAAGCATATAGGACAGCAGGATATGAGGTAATCCTTACCTCTTCGGAAAAGGAAACAGGGATGCAATTGCTAAGTCCACATCTAGAAAATAAGATTTCTGTTTTTGCAGGACAATCAGGGGTAGGGAAGTCTTCCTTGTTGAATACCTTAAAACCTGATCTTGAATTGAAAACTAATGATATTTCAACACATCTAGGTAGAGGAAAACATACTACACGACATGTAGAATTGATCAAGGTAGGAAATGGGCTTGTTGCAGATACACCGGGTTTTAGTAGCTTAGAATTTACAAATATTGAGGCAGAAGATCTAACTTTCTGTTTTCCAGAATTGCACAAGGCAAGTGAAAACTGTAAGTATAGAGGCTGCCTCCATCTTAAAGAACCAAAATGTGGTGTTAAATTAGCAGTGGAATCAGGAGAAATCCCCCACTATCGATATGATCACTATCTTGATTTTTTACAGGAAATAAAAGAAAGAAAGCCGAGGTATTAGACATGGTGAAAATAGCCCCTTCGATATTATCTGCCGATTTCTCAAAACTGGCGGAAGAAATTATAGAGGTAGAAACAGGGGGTGCCGATTATATCCACGTAGATGTAATGGATGGCCACTTTGTTCCAAATATTACGATTGGGCCATTGGTTGTTAAAGCGATTCGGCCAATTACAAAGCTACCGCTTGATGTTCACTTAATGATTGAAAATCCTGATCAATACATCCAAGCTTTTGCCGAAGCGGGTGCGGATTATATTACAGTTCACGTCGAAGCATGTATTCACCTTCATCGAACAATTCACTATATTAAATCGTTCGGAGTTAAGGCAGGAGTCGTGTTAAACCCTGCAACACCAATTGAAACGATCCAGCATATTATTGGGGATATTGATATGGTATTACTAATGTCAGTAAATCCAGGATTTGGTGGTCAATCGTTTATTCCAGAAGTTTTACCAAAAATTAGGGCAGTAAAGAAAATGGCACTTGAAAAAGGGCTTACAATAGAAATTGAAGTTGATGGTGGCGTAAATAGTGAAACAGCAAAGCAATGCATTGAAGCTGGTGCAACTGTTCTTGTTGCAGGATCTGCAATTTATAATGAAAAAGATAGGGCAAAAGCCATATCGTTAATAAGAGGAGAATAAAAGAAAGCCGGCTTTTTTTTAGTAGTTCCGTTTTTGGGGAGAAACATTTCACATAACGTTCTTTGAAACTTGTCTATTGATTTCCGCTCCAGGTACTCGCTTTCCGCGGGGCGGGCGGTGAGCCTCCTCGGTGCTTAAGCGCCTGCGGGGTCTCACCTGTCCCGCTGCTCCCGCAGGAGTCGAGCACCTTCCGCTCTAATCAACATGGTGCAAAATCAATAGTGTGCTTTAACATAGTCAATGTAAAAAAGACGGCTTAAAATCAGCATTTGAATTTTAGGGCCGTCTTTTTTAATACAGCTGTATATCCTTATTAAAATAAGGAAAATTTTTCAGTGCCTTTCTTAAGTCCTGCGGGGTCTCCACGAATGTCATTAACCTATATTACAGTAAATAACACTTTTTACATTATTCTTCTTTGAGGATTTATTTATAAACGTAAATTTAGAAATTTACCCTAAAATAGACTATAGAATACCCAGGAGATGGAAGATTTCAAAAAGTTTATATTACCCTAGCTAATCGTGCACCTGATCGACGAGAGTATGAATGATTCACGAAGGCTTCTTATTAAAACGTCTTATGGAATAATACGGGTGGTAAAGGCCCAAAATCGATAATTGGTAGAGAAAAAAGTCCTTCAAAAATAACAAATGATTCTGAAAAATACCATTTTTAACCGTCTAGTGGAATCAAAGTAGATTAGCAGTTACGAATAGATCTTAATCGTTCCCGTGACAGAGAATATCTATTCTTTTTTTAGCTAATCAGAATTTATATCAATAAATTCTGCTAGCGCATAAGGGCAACTACGCCCCTGTCATCACCATTAGGGGCTTGCCAATCGGCGAGTTTTCTTTATATTTATAAAGGATTTTTTCAGATTTTTCTACTTTAACTACCTGAGTTGATTGGAGCGGAGGGCACTTGACTCCTGCGGGAATAGAGGGAATGGGAGACCCCACAGGCGGTACGCCGAGGAGGCTCCCATCCCTCCCCGCGGAAAGCAAGTGCCCGGAGCGGAGAGCAACGGGCAAAGTTAGGGTCTAAAAACAACCATTAATGCAAAAAGAGCCTTTAAAAAAATTGAAATAACCCAAGCTTTTTTCCGTGTTAACTAATATGCTAATTCAATTGTGATTTGGACAATTTTTAAGTTTTTTTCCACGTTATCGGAACTACTTAGGCTTTTTTGCTGGCTTTTTCCTATATTCAAGCGGAGGTAAATTTTAATGATCATTAATATATTGGCTGGTGGTCCGATAGACCTTGTTCCAGATTTAACAGATTTTATCCAAGAGAACTGCATTTGGGTTGGTGTCGACCGTGGAGTATTTTTTCTGCTTGAAAGAAAGATAAATCCTGATATTGCTTTTGGAGATTTTGATTCTGTTTCCCCAGAAGAAATGGTAGAAATAGAAAAACATGTTGATCATCTTAATAAATTTAAACCTGAAAAAGATGAAACGGATTTGGAACTTGCTTTGAATTGGGCATTGGAACAAAACCCAACAGAGATCCGTTTATTCGGAGCAAGTGGTGGGAGGCTAGACCATTTTTTTGCAAATGTCCAATTATTGATCAAGCCAGTATTGGCTAACAATTTAACAACTATTTATTTAATCGATCAGAAAAATAGTGTATCTGTGAAAAGCGCAGGAAAACACACCATTTCAAAAGATGTAACTAAAAAATATATTTCTTTCGTGCCTGTTACTTTAAATGTCACAAATCTCACCTTAAAAGGCTTTAAATATCCTCTAAACAATTGTCATATTCCACTCGGTTCAACACTATGTATTAGTAATGAACTTCTTGGTGATGATGGTACTTTTTCTTTTTCTGAAGGCATATTAATAGTGGTAAGGAGTCAAGATTAATGCTTTTGGCTTTTTCAGTACTTATTTCTTTCATTTGAATATGATGATAAGGCAAAAAAAGTGAAACTGTACAAGATGGTGAGGAGGGACCATATGAAATTTTATACTATTAAGTTGCCAAGGTTTTTAGGTGGAATTGTAAGGGCTATGATTGGGGTATTTAAGAAAAACGAATAGAAGGTATTCAAACTTCGTTAAGCAGACAGATAACCAACTATCAAAAGCCGCACCCATTATGGGTGCTTTTTGTATCTTATTATTGAAAAAAGAAAGGACATCCTATAAATAGGATGTCCAATCAATTATTAAACGCGTTCTACTTTACCTGATCTTAGCGCTCTTGTAGAAACCCAAACACGCTTAGGCTTTCCGTCAACAAGAATGCGAACTTTTTGAAGATTAGCACCCCATGTACGCTTGTTAGCGTTCAAAGCGTGAGAACGTGAGTTACCAGTTGTTGTTTTCTTACCAGTTACAACACATTTACGTGGCATAATGATTCCCTCCTTAACTACCAAAAGCTTTCATGCTTTTATATACGATCTTTCATGTGCTTCTATCTGGAAAAAGAAAAGATGACACAGCCAAATTTTCTGACCAAAAGATACCTTAATAATTTATCATACAACGATTGGGATTGCAATAGTTGAACGATATGCTTTCAAGAAAAAAACCTTGACATTCTTTTTTAGCAAAGGACTCTTTAATAAGAATAACTTTTAATATTTAATTGACTATAGTAAAATGACTGTAGTTAAATAGCATTTTCCAAAGGGGGAACGATTCATGTCCATTGAATTAAAAACTAAGTTGGGACAAATTGATATTTCAAATGAAGTAATCGCTACCATTTCTGGAGGAGCAGCAATCGATTGTTATGGAATCATCGGAATGGCCTCTAAAAGTCAATTAAAAGACGGCCTAACGGAAATTTTGCGAAGAGAAAACTTTACTCGTGGCGTTATTGTCAGGCAGGAAAATGAAGAAGTACATATTGACATGTATATTATCGTAAGCTATGGAACGAAAATTTCTGAAGTTGCTCATAATGTGCAATCAAAAGTTAAATATACACTTGAAAAAACAGTTGGACTTACCGTTGACTCGGTAAATATTTATGTTCAGGGTGTTCGCGTTACGAATCCATAAAGGTGTAACGAACCCCTGTGAGGAGGAAACTTTTGTGTCTATAACAACCTTAGATGGAAAACGTTTTGCAGAAATGGTGATCCAAGGAGCCAATCATTTAGCTGTAAATGCAAAAATGGTGGATGCACTAAACGTTTTTCCTGTGCCAGATGGAGATACTGGAACAAATATGAATTTATCGATGACATCTGGTGCAAAGGAAGTAAAGAACAATGTTCAAGATCATATCGGTAAAGTTGGGGTGCACCTGTCGAAAGGATTGCTTATGGGTGCTCGTGGAAATTCTGGTGTTATCCTATCACAGTTATTCCGTGGTTTCGCAAAAACAATAGAGCATAAAGCAGTAATTTCGGGAAGTGAATTTGCCGAAGCACTAGAATCTGGCGTTGAAACAGCCTATAAAGCCGTTATGAAACCAGTAGAAGGTACTATTCTGACAGTTGCTAAGGATGCAGCCAAGAAAGGTGTTCTAGCTTCCCAAAAGACAGAAAATATCATCACAATAATGGAGGAAGTTTTAACCGAAGCAAAAGCATCTCTTAAACGGACTCCAGATCTTTTACCAGTTCTAAAAGAAGTAGGGGTCGTCGACAGTGGCGGACAAGGACTTGTTTTCGTTTATGAAGGCTTTCTTGCTGAATTAAAAGGAGAACTACTTCCTAATTCACCATCAACCATCCCCACTTTGGATGAATTGGTAAATGCTGAACATCACAAAAGTGTTCAAAGCCATATGAATACAGAAGATATTGAATTTGGATATTGTACAGAATTCATGGTGAAATTTGAACAGGAAAAACTAGCTATCCATCCTTTTACTGAAGATGTCTTTCGTACGGATCTAAGTCAGTATGGTGATTCCTTACTTGTTATATCTGACATGGATCTTGCAAAGGTGCATATACACTCCGAACAGCCAGGAATGGTTCTTGGTTATGGTCAGAGATATGGAAGCTTAATTAATATCAAAATTGAAAACATGCGACAGCAACATTCAAACATTGTGGGAGAAACACATACCCCGCTTGTTTCGGACAAGCCTGAACCAAAAAAAGAAATGCAGGAATACGGAATTGTTACTGTTTCAATGGGAGCGGGTATTGCAGATTTATTCCGTAGTATAGGAGCTCATGCCGTCATTGAAGGTGGCCAAACCATGAATCCAAGTACGGAAGATATTGTGAAAGCCATTAAAGAAGTAAATGCAAAGAAAACATTTATTTTACCTAATAATAAAAATATTATTATGGCTGCCGAACAGGCTGCACAAGTTGTGGATAAAGAGGTTTATGTGATTCCGTCTAAAACAGTGCCACAAGGTTTATCTGCCCTTCTAGGGTTTAATTACGGGGCTACGGCAAATGCGAATGAAACTTCTATGAACGAAGCCTTAAAGCATGTAAAATCAGGGCAAATTACTTTTGCTGTACGTGATACACATATTGATGGTCTTGAAATTGAAAAAGATGATTTCATGGGAATTTCAGAAGGCAAAATTATTGTGAAAAATAAAGATAAGGTTAAAGCATCTATTGACCTACTTACTGAGATGATCGATGATGATTCAGAAATTCTAACCATTTTACAAGGTGAAGGTGTAACAGAAGCTGAGTTAAATCATCTTGTTGATTATATCGGAGACAACTTTGATCATGTCGAAGTGGAAGTTCATAACGGGCAACAGCCGCTTTACTCATTTATTTTTGCGATTGAATAAGAAAAATGGTTCATTAAAGAATTTGGCTGAGTTTAACACTAGACCAATAGTAGATTGAACGGATAAAATAGGAGGGGAAAACCCTTCTTTTTTTCGGCCTACATAATAGTAACCGTTGTCATTTAATGAATTTAAAATAGTGTAAAAAGTTAAAGAATGGTAAAGGGAGAGATAGTAGTGAAATATAAAAGTGTATTTGACATTATTGGACCGGTAATGATTGGTCCATCAAGTTCCCATACTGCTGGGGCTGCAAGAATAGGCCGGGTTGCAAGAAGCTTATTTGGTAGGGAACCAAAATGGGCTAATATTTCGTTTTATGGATCTTTTGCACAAACATATAAAGGACATGGAACGGATGTTGCGATTGTTGCCGGTATTTTAGATTTTGATACAGATGATGAAAGACTTATAAAAGCTGTGGACATTGCGGAGAATCGAGGAATAAAGCTTACTTTTATTGAAGAAGATGCAGTTACAGATCACCCAAATACAGCCAGAGTTATCATTGGTGATGAGAATGGAGAATTAGACTTAGTTGGAATTTCAATTGGCGGCGGAAAAATCGAAATCATTGAACTTAACGGCTTCGAACTTAAGCTTTCCGGTAACCATCCTGCGGTATTAGTCATTCACAACGATCAATTTGGTGCGATCGCAGGAGTTGCAAATGTTTTTGCACAAAATGAAATAAATATAGGTCATATGGATGATTCCAGGAAAGAAAAAGGGAAGCTTGCTCTCATGACAATTGAAGTGGACCAAAATATCAGTAACAATGTTCTCCATGATATTGAAAAACTTCCTTATGTTTTAAAAGTGACAAAAATAGTGGACTAGAAAATAAAAGTACCCGTTTAGCAAAGTACGACCAATCAAAAAGTAATGACTTGCTCAAAAGTCCAAATCAATATACTGATATCAACAAGGGGGATATTTTATGTTTCGTAATGTAGCTGAATTAGTTGAACTTGCCACCACTCAAAATAAGAAAATTTCTGAAATCATGATTGAGCAGGAAGTGAGCATAACAGGACGTTCTAGAGAAGAAATTCTCGCAAAAATGGATAAAAACCTAAAGGTAATGGAAGAAGCAGTTGAACGAGGGATTAAGGGAGTAAGGTCACATTCGGGATTAACTGGTGGGGATGCAGTCCTGCTTCAAAAATACATTGAAAAAGGCAATTTTTTAACTGGGGAAACGGTTCTAGATGCAGTTAGTAAAGCAGTTGCAACAAACGAAGTAAATGCAGCAATGGGAACAATTTGTGCTACACCAACCGCGGGTTCCGCTGGAGTGGTACCAGGTACCCTGTTTGCAGTACAAAAAAAGCTTAAACCAACAAGAAATGAAATGATTTCTTTTCTGTTTACATCTGGCGCTTTTGGGTTTGTTGTAGCAAATAATGCTTTTATTTCCGGTGCGGCTGGTGGATGTCAAGCAGAAGTTGGCTCAGCATCAGGTATGGCTGCAGCAGCCATCGTTGAAATGGCCGGCGGAACACCTGCCCAATGTGCTGAGGCGATGGCTATTACGCTTAAAAATATGCTAGGACTAGTGTGTGACCCAGTTGCGGGGCTTGTTGAAGTTCCATGTGTCAAAAGAAATGCAATGGGGGCTGCCAACGCAATGGTTGCTGCTGATATGGCATTGGCTGGAATAACCAGCAAGATACCATGTGATGAGGTAATTGAGGCAATGTTTAAAATAGGTCAATCAATGCCGACTGCACTAAAAGAAACAGCACAAGGAGGGTTGGCGGCAACTCCGACAGGTCGTGAACTTGAAGCGAAGATCTTTGGAATTGCACGCAATTAATGTGGAACAGAATCTTAATCAATCAGTAATTGCTTTAAAAGGGATTGGTGAAGAAACTAGAATAGCACTTGAGGATATGAAAATATTCACAATCCACGATTTAATCGAGTATTTTCCTTATCGGTATGAGGACTATCGACTTCGTGATTTAGCAGAAGTAAAGCATGAAGAGAAAGTGACGCTTGAAGGGAAGGTTCATAGTGAGCCTTCTCTTGTCTATTATGGGAAAAAGAAGTCTAGGCTTACCTTTCGCCTTTTAGTTGAACGATATCTTATTCAGGTTGTTTTCTTTAACCAGCCGTATTTAAAAAATAAAATAATTATGAATGAAACCATTACCATTACGGGTAAGTGGGATCAACACCGGCAGACTATTTCAGCTAATGAATTTCATAATGGGGCCCAAGTACAAAATAATAATTTTGAACCAGTCTACACCTTAAAGGGTAGTCTAACGATGAAAGGAATCCGAAAATTCATTAGCTTGGCTTTTCATCAATGTGGACATTTAATTGAAGAGACATTTCCTGAATCACTGATTAAAAAATATAAACTATTAAATCGTCGGGATGCAGTGCGAGCCATGCATTTTCCTAGTAATCAAGAGGATTTGAAACAGGCGAGAAGACGATTTGTCTATGAGGAGTTTCTTTCATTTCAATTGAAAATGTTGGGATTACGAAAATTCGAACGGGAACATTCACCTGGCTTAGAACAAAAATACGATCTTCCAAAGTTAAAAAACTTTATTGACAGTCTCCCATTTCCACTCACAAATGCACAAAAAAAGGTCGTAAATGAAATCTTGTCAGATCTGAAATCACCGTATAGAATGAATCGGCTTCTCCAAGGGGATGTGGGCTCCGGCAAAACAGTCGTCGCTGCGATTGGGCTTTATGCAAGCTATACTGCGGGATATCAAGGTGCATTAATGGTTCCCACGGAAATCCTAGCTGAACAACATGTAGAATCTTTAAAGATTCTATTGGAACCATTTCAGATAAGGTGTGAACTGTTAACTAGCTCCGTAAAGGGAAAAAAGAGGAAGGAAATTCTGCGTGGTCTTGCACAAGGTGATATCGACATATTAATTGGCACACACGCACTTATTCAAAATGAAGTTATATTTAGTAAGCTTGGCTTTGTGATAACAGATGAACAGCATCGTTTTGGGGTTGAACAGCGCAGGGTTTTGAGAGAAAAGGGTGAAAATCCCGATGTCTTGTTTATGACGGCAACACCTATTCCGCGTACTCTTGCTATTACTGTATTCGGTGAAATGGATGTATCTATTATTGACGAAATGCCAGCAGGTAGAAAAACAATCGAAACCTATTGGGCTAAGGAAGAGATGTTGGACCGGGTCCTAGGATTTTTAGAAAAAGAATTAGTAAAAGGACAACAGGCATATGTGATCTGTCCTCTTATAGAGGAATCTGAAAAACTAGATGTGCAAAATGCCATAGATGTACATAGTACTTTAACCCATTATTTCCAAAGTCGTTATAAGGTTGGGTTAATGCATGGACGTCTAGGGGCTGAGGAAAAAGAGAACGTTATGAAGGCTTTTAGTGGGAATGATGTACAAGTGCTTGTCTCTACTACCGTTGTTGAAGTAGGGGTTAACGTTCCAAATGCGACAATGATGGTTATATATGACGCAGAAAGATTTGGTCTTTCGCAGTTGCATCAGCTAAGAGGTCGTGTTGGACGAGGGAGTGAACAGTCATATTGTATACTTCTTGCGGATCCAAAATCAGATGTTGGTAAAGAAAGAATGAGAATTATGACTGAAACAAATGACGGCTTTGTTCTAAGTGAAAAGGATTTAGAACTTAGAGGTCCAGGGGATTTTTTTGGAAAAAAACAGAGTGGAATGCCAGAGTTTAAGGTAGCAGATATGGTCCATGATTTTCGAGCCCTTGAAACGGCAAGGAATGATGCAGCTCAGTTAATCCAATCCAAGGTTTTTTGGACATCTGATGAATTTAAACACTTAAGGGAAGAACTTGAAAAAACCGGGGTTTTTGAAGGCGAAAAGCTTGATTAGTTATTATATCATGGGCTTTATAGAATCAACAGAATAGCTTAATAAAGCCTCAAATAGTATAAAAGGCAGGTTCTTTCTATAAATTATTTCTTGCAATCTGCTATTTCAAATTTTATACTACTATTAGTACCTAGTCATAAGATCTCGGGTGGTGACTTTTATGAAGATAAATAAGCGGGAACGACAAAAGTTGTTAACCTCGACTATAAAGGAAAATTTATTTATAACTGATGAAGATCTGGCTGAAAAATTTTCTGTTAGCGTACAAACGATTCGGCTTGATCGGCTTGAGCTATCCATTCCGGAATTACGTGAACGTATCAGAAATGCGGCAGAAACACGATTTGATGATGCAGTCAGATCTTTACCTATTGAGGAAATAATCGGTGAAATTATTGATATAGATTTAGATCACAACGCCATATCCATTTTTGATGTCAAACAGGAGCATGTGTTTAAGCGAAATAAAATAGCTCGGGGACATCATGTTTTTGCCCAAGCTAATTCCCTTGCAATGGCCGTTATTAACGATGAACTAGCGTTAACGGCAAAAGCAAATATTCAATTTAAACGATCGGTCAAACAAAATGAACGTGTTATAGCAAAGGCAAAAGTGGAGAAAATTGATAAAGAAAGTGGCAGAACTTTTGTTGAAGTAAATAGTTATGTAAATAATGAGTTGGTGTTTACTGGCGAATTTGATATGTATCGTTCAAAATTGAACTAAAGGATGAGGAAATATGAAAATTGCGATCGATGCAATGGGCGGTGACAATGCCCCGAGGGAAATGGTCCTTGGAGCTATGAAAGCCGTTGAAGAATATCATGATATACATATTACCCTTGTTGGAGACGAAAATAAGATAAATGATCATTTGAAACAACATGATCGTATTCATATATTGCACACAGACGAAGTTATTCTTGGAACAGATGAACCTGTTCGAGCTGTTCGCCGTAAAAAAAATGCTTCAATGGTCCTTGCTGCACAACAGGTTGCTGATGGTAATGCTGACGCATGTATTTCCGCTGGGAATACTGGTGCCTTAATGGCGTCTGGCCTTTTTGTAGTTGGAAGGATCGACGGAATTGATCGTCCAGCCTTGGCACCAACTCTTCCAACAATTGGTGGAGAAGGTTTCTTACTTCTAGATGTTGGTGCAAACGTTGATGCACGACCTGAACATTTATTGCAATTTGCGATTATGGGATCTATCTACAGCGAAAAGGTAAGAGGCATTGATCGACCAAGGGTAGGGCTTTTAAATATTGGAACGGAAGAAAAAAAAGGTAATGAATTAACAAAACAAACGTTTGAACTTTTAAAAAATGCTGACCTAAACTTTGTCGGTAATGTTGAGGCGAGAGATTTACTTGATGGTGTTGCCGATGTCGTTGTAACAGATGGATTTACGGGGAACATGGTATTAAAAACAGTTGAAGGTACAGCATCGTCAGTATTTAAAATGTTAAAAACAGCCTTAATGAGCAGCATGAAAAGTAAGTTGGCTGCAGCCGTTTTAAAGCCGGAATTTAAGAAGCTAAAAAACACAATGGATTACTCAGAATATGGTGGAGCTGGGTTGTTTGGTTTGAAGGCTCCAGTGATTAAAGTACATGGATCCTCTAATGCACAATCCTTGTTCAGTGCTATCCGGCAAACAAGAGAAATGGTTGAAAAAGATGTAACAGGTCTTATAAAGAAAACGATAGAAAAATAATTTGTCCAAATAGAGGTGTCTAATAATATGGGTAAAATCGCATTTTTATTTCCGGGACAAGGTTCCCAGACAGTTGGGATGGGTAAACAACTAGCCGATCAGCATTCGGCGGTACAGGCTTTTTTTGAGAAAGCAGATGAAACATTAAAAAGTCCACTTAGTAAATTAATTTTTGAAGGCCCACAGGAAGAGCTAACTTTAACCGTGAATGCCCAACCTGCCCTTTTAACCACGAGTATTGCCATCTTAGAATTCTTCCGTAAATCTGGCATTAAGCCTGACTATGTAGCAGGTCATAGCCTTGGGGAATATACGGCTCTTGTTGCTGCAGGTACCTTCACTTTTGAAGAAGGGGTGTATGCTGTTCGCAAAAGAGGCGAATTTATGGAGAGCGCTGTTCCAAATGGCGAAGGAACGATGGCTGCGGTATTGGGGCTTGATCGTACAATTCTTTCCAATGTTACCGAAGAAATAACGCAATCAGGATTTCCAGTCCAGCTTGCGAATTTAAACTGTCCTGGACAGATTGTGATTTCTGGCTCTAGAAAAGGTGTTGAAGCTGCGGGAGTAAAAGCAAAAGAAGCGGGTGCAAAACGCGTGATTCCACTTGATGTAAGTGGACCATTTCATTCCTCATTAATGAAACCAGCAGCAGCTCAATTACAGGCTATTTTAGACGGAATTGACATGAAGGATGCACAAACTCCCGTTATTGCAAATGTTACAGCTGAACCGATAAACGACGCTTCTGTTATTAAGGAAAAATTGATTGAACAGCTATACTCTCCAGTTCTTTGGGAAGACTCTGTTCAAAAAATGATCGATCTTGGTGTGGATACTTTTATTGAAGTAGGCCCTGGTAAAGTTCTTTCAGGATTGGTAAAAAAAGTAAATCGAGCTGTAAAGGCATTTTCAGTCTCTGATGAAGAAAGCGCCCAAGCAGTAATCGATGCTTTAAAGGAGGAAGCACTATGAATTTAGAGGGTAAATCTGCACTCGTAACAGGTGCATCAAGAGGAATAGGCCGAGAAATTGCTCTTGAGCTTGCTAGACAGGGAGCAAATGTAGCAGTTAATTTTGCTGGTAATGAAGCAAAAGCAAATGAAGTGGTCGATGAAATAAAAGCACTTGGAAGAGACGCATTTTCCGTTAAATGTGATGTTTCAAATGCAGATGAAGTTTCCACAATGGTAAAAGAAACGATTGACCGTTTTGGAACACTTGATATTCTCGTTAATAATGCAGGAATTACTCGAGATAATTTATTGATGAGAATGAAGGAAGAAGAATGGGACGATGTCATTAATATTAACTTAAAGGGCGTATTCCTTTGCACAAAAGCAGTTACAAGACAGATGATGAAACAGCGGAACGGCCGTATTATTAATATTGCATCAATCGTTGGTGTTAGTGGAAATCCTGGACAGGCAAACTATGTTGCAGCCAAAGCAGGTGTCATTGGGTTGACCAAAACAACTGCTAAGGAGCTTTCCACGCGCAATATTACTGTGAATGCAATTGCTCCAGGCTTTATTTCAACAGATATGACAGATAAGCTGACAGATGAGGTTAAAACGGAAATGCTTAAGCAGATTCCTTTAGCCCGTTTTGGGGAGCCTAAGGATATTGCTAAAGTAACGGCATTCCTTGCTTCCAGTGATAGTTCCTATATGACTGGACAGACGCTCCATATCGATGGCGGTATGGTGATGTAAATTTTTCATTTGTTTTTTTGATGAAATACTCTATAATAGCTTGAGGGGAGGTGAACAAGCATGGCAGATGTATTTGAACGTGTAACAAAGATCGTCGTTGATCGTTTAGGTGTAGACGAATCACAAGTGAAGCTTGAAGCTTCTTTTAAGGATGATCTTGGTGCTGATTCCCTTGACGTAGTTGAACTAGTAATGGAATTAGAAGATGAGTTCGATATGGAAATTTCTGACGATGATGCTGAAAATATTACAACAGTTGGTGATGCTGTAAATTACATAAATAGCATTAAGTAATCGTTAAATTTCATTGTAAAGCTCCGTTTTCAAACGGGGCTTTCTTCTGTATTATGGACCATGAAGGTCCAAAGTACATACTGGGTTATTTGAAATTTTTATATTAAAATGTAGGTAATTTAAATGCAAGGTGGAGACTTCATGCGCAAAAACAGTAATGATAAAGAAATGAATCTAAATCGCGCAAAAGAAAATCAATTCAGGGATTTTCAAGATTTTATGGGAATCAAATTTAATAATGAAAAGTTACTTATACAAGCTTTTACTCATTCATCTTATGTGAATGAGCATCGCAGAAAGCCTTATGAAGATAACGAGAGGCTTGAATTTTTAGGGGATGCAGTACTCGAGCTTACTGTTTCTCAATTCCTATTCAAAAAATATCCAATGATGAGTGAAGGAGAGCTTACAAAATTAAGAGCTGCAATTGTCTGTGAGCCATCCCTAGTTTTATTTGCTGAAGATTTATCCTTTGGCAAATTTATCCTGCTTGGTAAAGGGGAAGAATTGACTGGTGGGAGAGAACGCCCTGCGTTACTAGCAGATGTGTTTGAAGCTTTTATTGGGGCACTTTATTTAGATATGGGGATTGAAAAAGTACTCGAGTTTCTTGAAAAAGTAATTTTTCCTAAAATCAATGCAGGTGCTTTTTCTCATGTGATGGATTTTAAGAGCCAGCTGCAAGAATTGATTCAAAGAGATGGAACGGGTGTTGTTGAATATCGTGTTCTTCAAGAAAAAGGACCTGCCCATAACAGGGAATTCATTTCTCTTGTTTCTTTAAACGACGTGGAATTAGGGATAGGAACTGGAAGATCAAAAAAAGAAGCTGAGCAACGTGCTGCTCAAATGGCATTAGATAAATTAAAAACAGAAACATCCCTTTAAACGGGTTTAATTTTAAACTAGCCCAGCCAAAGGAGGGGATGGAATGTATTTAAAACGATTGGAAGTCGTAGGTTTTAAATCTTTTGCTGAACGCATTGGAGTGGATTTTGTCCAAGGAGTAACCGCTGTGGTTGGCCCAAACGGAAGTGGTAAAAGCAATATTACAGATGCGATCCGCTGGGTTTTAGGGGAACAATCTGCCAAATCCCTTAGAGGCTCCAAAATGGAGGACATTATTTTTGCCGGTAGTGATTCGAGAAAGGCACTTAATTTTGCCGAAGTTACGTTGACACTCAATAACGAGGATCAAGGATTATCCATAGATTACAATGAAGTAAGTGTGACTAGAAGAGTGTTCCGCTCGGGGGAAAGCGACTTTTTAATCAACAAGCAACCATGCAGACTTAAGGACATTATCGATCTATTTATGGACTCTGGTCTTGGTAGAGAAGCATTTTCGATTATTAGCCAAGGAAAAGTCGAAGAAATTCTGAATAGCAAGGCTGAGGATCGAAGAACTATTTTTGAAGAGGCTGCTGGAGTATTGAAATACAAAAATCGCAAGAAAAAGGCCGAGGTTAAATTAACGGAGACACAGGATAATTTAAATCGGGTCCATGATATTTTGAGTGAACTTGAAAGTCAAGTAGAGCCTTTAAAAATTCAAGCTTCTATTGCAAAAGATTATTTAGAAAAAAAAGATGAACTTGAAAATTTTGAAGTATCTTTAACTGTTTTCGAAATTGAAGACCTTCATCAAAAGTGGGAAAAACTTTCTGAATTAATAGAGGAACACAAGAAGGAAGAAATGAAGCTTTCGACAGAGCTTCAAAAGCGAGAAGCAAAAATAGAAGAAACAAGAGATCATATGACGGCTTTGGATGAATCAATTAGTGATCTACAAAATGTGCTTCTCCATGCAAGCGAAGAACTCGAAAAGCTCGAAGGCAGAAAAGAAGTTTTGAAAGAACGTAAGAAAAATGCCTCTCAAAATAAAGGACAACTAGAAGAAAGCATCCAAGAATTGACCAAAAAGGTCGCAATTCTAATAGGTCAACGGGATACCCAAGTCGAATCTATAAAGATACTTTCAGAACAGGTCAAAATTTTGCAGTCCGAGTTAAAAGCAAAACAAGAAAAAATTCAATTATTCTCGGGAAATATTGATGATAAAATCGAATCCTTAAAAAGTGAATATATCGAGTTATTAAATAATCAGGCCGCTGTAAAAAATGAACGAAAATATATCGAACAACAACTTGAACAGCAGGAAAGAAAGAATATCCGGCTTGACGAGGAAAATGTTAAATTTATATCTGGCCGAAAAGAAGCCGAAACTAAAAAAGTTACGATTCTGTCGACACTAGAAGATATTCAAAAGAGTCTTGACCAACAAGTGCGTACTTATAGGGAAAATCAGAAGAAGCTTGAAGCCTTAAAAAATACTTACCAAAAGCAAGAGAAAACCTTATACCAAGCATACCAATTTCTTCAACAGGCGAAATCACGAAAAGAAATGTTGGAGGAACTTGAAGAAGACTTCTCAGGGTTCTTCCAAGGAGTAAAGGAAATTCTCAAGGCCCGCGGCAAGAAGTTGAACGGAATTGAAGGGGCTGTTGCAGAGCTTGTGCAGGTTCCAAAAGAATATGAAACAGCCATCGAGATAGCTCTTGGCGGGGCACTGCAACATATTGTCGTCGATACAGATGAGAATGCTCGAAAAGCAATCCAATATCTCAAACAAAATTCTTTTGGGCGGGCAACATTTTTGCCACTTACTGTTATAAAGGGGAGACCTCTATCCTCGTCGCAGCTGTTTTCGATTCAAAACCACCCATCTTTTATCGGCACTGCTGCTAGTCTAGTTGGGTATGAGCAAAAGTATGCAGAAATCTTAAATAATCTGCTTGGAAATGTAGTTGTTTCGAGAGACCTAAAAGGCGCTAATGAGTTGGCAAAAATACTTCAGTACCGCTGTCGCTTGGTCACTTTGGGCGGAGATGTCGTGAATCCTGGGGGATCGATGACTGGTGGAGCTATCAAGCAAAAGTCTTCATCTCTTTTAAGTCGCAAAGGGGAGCTTGATGATTTAAAAATAAAGCTTTCCACTATGGAAGAACAAACGGTTAAATTAGAAGGTCAAGTGAAGACGTTAAAAGAAGATATTTCTAATCTAGAAAAACAGCTTGAATTGGTTCGGAATGATGGAGAAGAATTAAGGCTTAAGGAACAGACTGTAAAAGGGGATCTACGAGAAGCGGAATTTGAGGAAAAAAATCATAATGAACGCCTATCAATGTATGACCTGGAAAAAACACAGTTTGAGGACGAGAAAAAAATGTTACAAGGAAGGCAAACAGAATTAGAGAAGTTAATGATTACTTATACGGAGGATATTGGCTCTCTTGATCTGCTGATTGCTAAACTTACTGAGCAAAAAACGCATGACTTAACTTCTAAGGAAGTACTTTCAACAGAAATTAATGATTTAAAAGTAGAATTTGCTGCAAAAAATGAACAATTTATACATGCAAAAGAACGTTTTGCCCTGCTTAAAGAAGATCTTGAGGAAAGTGAGCAAAAACTTACAAATCATAAAGAGGATCTACATCTGTTAACTTCTGAAATGACAAATAGTTCATCTGGTGAGGAACAGTTGGAAGCAGCAGCGCGCACAAAACAGCAAGATAAGGATGAAACAATTAAATTCATTTCATCGAGAAGGCAGGAAAGATTGCAGCTCCAATCAGCACTTGAAGATTCTGAACTTGAAGCAAAAGAATTCAGAAGGCGTCATAAAGGGTTGGTTGAGGTTCTAAAAGATGAGGAAGTAAAAATTAATCGGTTAGATGTTGAACTTGAAAACCGGCTCACCCATTTAAGGGAAAATTATTTATTATCATTTGATGGGGCTAAGCAACAATATCCTCTGATGATCCCAATCGAGGAAGCCCGAAAAAAGGTCAAGTTAATTAAATTGGCAATTGATGAGCTAGGAAATGTCAATCTTGGTGCGATTGAGGAATATGATCGCGTTTCTGAACGATATGAATTTTTGCTAGAGCAAAAGAACGACCTTCAGGAAGCAAAAAATACTCTCTTTCAAGTTATCGATGAGATGGATACTGAAATGAAAAAGCGCTTCGAACAAACCTTTGATGGGATCCGCGCCCATTTTGAACCTGTTTTCTGTGCTTTATTTGGCGGAGGAAGAGCAGATTTAAAATTAACAGATCCTAAAGATATATTAAATACAGGAGTCGAAATTGTTGCTCAGCCTCCTGGAAAGAAACTTCAAAATTTAGGGCTTTTATCAGGTGGAGAACGTGCATTGACAGCTATTGCTTTACTGTTTGCTATTCTAAAAGTGCGCCCAGTTCCTTTCTGTATCCTTGATGAAGTGGAAGCAGCTCTTGATGAAGCAAATGTCTTCCGATTCAGCCAATATTTAAAAAAATACAGTGCAGAAACACAGTTCATCGTTATCACGCACCGTAAAGGTACAATGGAGGAAGCCGATGTCCTATATGGTGTAACCATGCAGGAATCTGGTGTCTCTAAGCTTGTATCTGTTCGGTTACAAGATACCAAAGAGCTTGTTGAATCTTAATTTAGGGAAGTGACAATATGAGCTTTTTTAAGAAACTTAAAGAAAAAATCACAAGACAAACTGATTCCGTAACTGAAAAATTTAAGGAGGGTCTAACTAAAACCCGTAATAATTTTTCAGGTAAAATGAATGACCTTGTAGCAAGATACCGCAAAATTGATGAAGACTTTTTTGAAGAGTTGGAAGAAATTCTTATTCAAGCAGATGTGGGCTTTGATACGGTCATGAAATTAATTGATGAATTGAAACTCGAAGTAAAGCGCCGTAATATTCAAGATCCGCAAGAAGTACAGGCTGTGATTTCTGAAAAACTGATTGAGATTTACAATGGTGGCGAGGAAGAATCTACCCAATTGAATATCCAAGAACAAGGGCTAACGGTTATTTTATTTGTCGGTGTAAATGGCGTGGGTAAAACGACCACAATTGGCAAACTTGCCCATAAGTTTAAAACAGAAGGAAAGTCTGTTCTATTAGCAGCAGGAGATACGTTTCGTGCAGGTGCCATAGAACAGCTTGAGGTATGGGGCGATAGAGTTGGAGTGGATGTAATAAAACAATCTGGAGGCTCGGATCCTGCCGCAGTTATGTTTGATGCTCTTCAGGCTGCAAAATCCCGTAATGTGGATATTTTATTATGTGATACCGCGGGGCGTTTGCAAAATAAAGTAAACTTAATGAAAGAGCTTGAAAAGGTTAAACGTGTAATCGAACGGGAAATTCCGGATGCACCACATGAAGTGCTTTTGGTTCTTGATGCAACAACTGGTCAAAATGCACTCATACAGGCAAAAACGTTTAAAGAAGCAACAAATGTTAGTGGGATTGTTTTGTCAAAGCTAGATGGAACAGCTAAAGGTGGAATTGTTCTTGCCATTCGTAATGAATTGAAAATCCCTGTTAAATTTGTAGGACTTGGTGAAAAGATGGATGATTTACAGGAATTTGATGCAGAAAAATATGTGTACGGATTATTTGCTGACCAAGTGGAAACGTCAGAGTAGAATGTTTAGTAATACTGTACCGCCCAAGTAATTCCGTTTTTTACGGAGAAATAGTAGAAATAGCATAAAAATTCAAGACCAAATCATATATCGATTTGGTAAGATTGTCGAGAAAGGGTATTTTTCTCGGCAATTTTTTTGTCTTAATCTAAATTACCGATTTTTTATTCATTTATTGTCTCTGCTAACTGGCCCGTTGATTTCCGCTCCGGGCACTTGCTTTCCGCGGGGAGGGATGGGAGCCTCCTCGGCGTACCGCCTGTGGGGTCTCCCATTCCCTCAAATCCCGCAGGAGTCAAGTGCCCTCCGCTCCAATCAACTCAGGTAGAAAAAGTAGGAAAATCTGAAATCATCCTTTGTAAATGTACAACGCTTACAACTTGTAGATGTAAAATTCCATTAAATAAGAAGGCTTGTCCTTACTCTGGTAAAAATAAGCGGAGATTTTCCGGTTAGATGCAGAATGGAGCTCATTTCGGGGTAAATAAGCGGAGTTTTTCCGGTTATGCAAAGAAAAATCCCCCATTTTTGAGGTTTTCAAGTCAATAGGCGGAATTTCTCCTTCTATTTGATCTATTTTTGATCTAATTTAGCAATTAAGCAGAATTTTTCCGTCTATTCATGCTCATTGATTTCCTTTGATTCCCTTTAAACGCCTTAAATCAAATGGATTTTGACCAATTTGAAGGTATCGTTGAAGTTGACAAGACCTATTTCTTGTACTCTCAAAAAGGGCAACATGGCATTACAAAACGAAAGCGTCGAAAACGTGGAGGAAAATCCAAACACAGAGGAATCAGCCACAAAAAAGAATATGTTCTTGTCGCGAGAGACCGTACAAAAGCAACTGTCTCCAAAATAACTAAACAATTACCTTGCTTGGTTCTTGTTTATAGATAGTCGCAGTACCGAAAGCACAAAGTAACATATTAAAGAACTTCTACTAACATCATTTGTATTTGAAATGATAGAAACTTATGATAGTTTGCGGTTGGCGAAATTCAACATTTAACTGATTAGTTGTTAGTTATTTCAAATCCTGTTAAATTATACAAATCATTTTGTTGTATAATTAAAATATAAGGGAGGGCTGTGAATGAGAGTTATATTAGAATTAATACGAATCATTTTGATATTTGGTTTTTTTGAGAGTTTATTTTATATCGTTCTAAACAATATGTACAAATCATTAGGCGTAACCCAATATGAATGGTTTGGTTATTTAGGTATTTTGTTATTGTTGTTTATTATTTACAGGAATAAATGGCAATTTACAGGTTTCTACAATGGAAAAGGAAACGTAAAGCTACCCCCAAAAGTTACTAATTTTTTAGCATCCTTCTCTGTACTACTATTAATTTTCCCTCCCATTATCAATTTCTTCTTAAGTTAAATCAATAAAGTCAGGGTAAACCTACTTTTAGAGGGTTTACCAAAATTTTTGTAGAAAAAACAACATTAAAATTTAACAGAGCCATTGAAAAAAAAGAAAGTTTTTCAGTGCCCTCGCTTTAGCGCCTGTGGAGGCTCCCATCCCTCCCTGCGGAAAGCAAGTGCCCGGAGCGGAAATCAACGGGCAAAGATGTGGTATGAAAACAACCATTTATGTCCAAAGATACTTAAAAAAATGATTGAGATCCTGCATTATTTAGAACCATGAGTTAATGATATTGGAGTGACAATTAGTATAAAATCAAATGTGGAATAAATAGTAATCTATGGAAATAGTAAAAGGTGGAATTTCGATTTAACTCATGTAAAGGTATTATCTTGACATACAGAGAACTACTGTGTAAACTTGCATTTGTAAAGGCTTTTCACTTAACAAGGAGGGATAAGCATGCTTGAGAAGACAACGCGAATGAATTACCTCTATGATTTTTATCAGTCGTTGTTAACCCCAAAACAGCAAAGCTACATGTCTCTCTATTATTTAGATGATTACTCGCTCGGAGAAATTGCCGAGGAATATGATGTAAGTCGCCAGGCCGTTTATGATAATATCAAGCGTACTGGAGCAATGCTCGAGGAGTATGAAGAAAAGCTACTATTGTTTCAAAAATTTCAAGAGCGTTCCAAACTGTTAACACATGTTAAAGAATTGCTTAAAGAGGAAACCGTTTCAGAGCAGTCATTGTTAGAAGCAGTGATCGAGCTTGAAAAATTAGATTAGGAGGCGGCATGCATGGCATTTGAAGGATTAGCCGACCGACTGCAGAATACGATTCAAAAGATCCGTGGAAAAGGTAAGGTTTCCGAAGCGGATGTTAAAGAAATGATGAGAGACGTTCGTCTTGCGCTTTTAGAGGCTGACGTAAACTTCAAAGTTGTTAAAGATTTTGTCAAAAAGGTTAGTGAACGTGCGGTAGGACAAGAGGTTCTGAAAAGTTTAACTCCTGGTCAGCAAATCATTAAAATTGTTAATGAAGAATTGACTGCACTAATGGGTGGAGAACAAAGTAAGATTGCTGTCGCCAGCCGCCCCCCGACCGTTATCATGATGGTTGGTTTACAAGGTGCCGGAAAAACAACTACAACCGGAAAACTATCCAATTTGCTTCGAAAGAAATATAATCGCCAGCCTTTGCTTGTTGCTGCTGATATTTACCGCCCTGCGGCTATTAAACAGTTAGAAACTCTTGGTAAGCAATTAAGTTTGCCTGTGTTCTCTCTTGGAGACAAGGTGAGTCCAGTTGAGATTGCGAAACAGGCAATCGTAAAAGCGAGGGAAGAGCATCATGATTATGTTCTTATCGATACAGCAGGCCGTTTGCATGTAGACGAAGTGTTAATGAACGAGCTGAAGGATATTAAAGAGATTACAAAACCGGATGAAATTTTCCTTGTTGTTGATGCAATGACAGGGCAAGATGCGGTAAATGTAGCCTCGAGCTTTAATGAGATTCTTGGCTTAACGGGTGTTATTTTAACAAAACTTGATGGTGATACTCGTGGTGGGGCAGCTTTATCCATAAGAGCTGTAACAAACACGCCAATTAAATTTGTTGGTTTAGGCGAAAAATTGGATGCACTAGAACCATTTCATCCTGAACGGATGGCCTCGAGAATTCTAGGTATGGGTGATGTGCTTACTCTTATCGAAAAAGCACAAGCGAATGTAGATGAAGCGAAAGCAAAAGAGCTAGAACAGAAAATGCGAACTGCAACGTTTACGCTTGATGATTTCCTTGACCAACTTGGACAGGTTCGCAATTTAGGACCGCTTGATGAGATTTTGAAAATGATGCCAGGGGCAAACAAAATGAAGGGTTTGAATAACCTTCAGGTTGATGAAAAGCAAATTGGTCATGTTGAAGCCATAATCAGGTCGATGACAAAGGCAGAAAAAGAACATCCTGAAATCATGAATTCAAACCGAAAAAGGCGAATTGCAAAAGGAAGCGGAAGGACTGTTCCTGAAGTAAACCGTTTGTTGAAACAATTCGAAGATATGAAAAAAATGATGAAACAAATGACTGGCATGCAGCAAAAGGGAAAGAAAAAAGGTGGATTCAAGCTACCTTTTAAACCGTTCTAAAGGTAGTATTTTTTATCCGTCAAGAAAAAACACTTTACAAACCTTTTAGCTTTTGGTATTATTCTATCTTGTGTGAAACTATTCGGAGGTGCTTATTTAAAATGGCAGTAAAAATTCGTTTAAAACGTATGGGAGCTAAAAAAACTCCTTTCTATCGTATTGTAGTAGCAGATTCTCGTTCACCACGTGATGGACGTTACATTGAGATCGTTGGAACTTACAATCCAGTTACTCAACCAGCTAAAGTTGAAATCAACGAAGAGCTAGTTCTTAAGTGGATGCAAGATGGTGCAAAACCATCTGATACAGTTCGTAATTTATTCTCAAGCCAAGGCATCATGGAAAAATTCCATAATGCAAAACTTGGTAAGTAATAAAATCGATAATGAAACAATTAATCGAGACGATTGTCAAACCCCTAGTTGATTTTCCGGAAGACGTTCATATAAATGTCATCGAAGAAGATGGGCGTGTAACCTATCAGCTTTCTGTCAACAAGACGGACATGGGAAAAGTTATTGGAAAGCAGGGGCGCGTTGCAAAAGCGATCAGAACTGTTGTTTATGCAGCAGGATCATCACAACAGAAAAAGCTTTTTTTAGAAATCGGTGAATAGCTTTTTGCATCATGATGAAGGGAGGGGCTTAAACCCTCCCTTTTTGCTAACTTTTTTTTGCGGCAAGTGGTATTAAAATTTTTTCTTGTTTATGCACAAAGGGGGCAATATGATGAAGATCCTTCAAACTGTTGTGGTGAAACAAATTTTAACTGAAGATAGCAAACAGAAATTGCTTGACCAATATTTTGCACGGAAAATGCAATACTTAAAGGAATGCGACCAACTTCAATTTGAATTAAAAAGGCTTGAAAAAACGAACAAATTTGAAACAAATGGGTTAAAGAGACACTTTGAGAAGGAAATGCAGATGCGTAAAGAAAAAGTTAAGCTTCATGAGTTTCAAATTGAACAATTACATATGCTACCATTAGGCAGCGAATTAAAAGAAAAAGAAGTCCAAGCACTTGTTGATATTAATGTAGGAGATCAATGGGATGAACATTTGGGCAGTACAACTATTATTATAAAAGATGGTATTATTGCTGAGATACGATAGAGGTGAGGAAACGATATGGAAGAATGGTTTAATGTTGGAAAGATTGTCAATACTCAAGGTTTGAAAGGCGAGGTTCGCGTTATTTCAAAAACGGATTTCCCGGAGAAACGCTACAAAATTGGAAATACATTGTTCCTTTTTTTGCCGAAGTCAGATACGCCAATTGAATTAACAGTTAAAAGTCACCGTACCCATAAATCATTTGATATGCTGACATTTGAAGGATATGAAAGCATTACTGAAGTTGAAAAATTCAAAGAGGGATTTTTAAAGGTTCCTGATTCACAGCTAGATGAACTTGACGAAGATGAATTTTATTTCCATGAAATTATTGGTTGTACCGTTATTACAACAGAAGGTAAAGAGATTGGGAAGATACTTGAAATTCTAACACCTGGCGCAAATGATGTTTGGGTTATAAAAGCTGGTGGAAAGGAAATCTTGATTCCATATATTGAAGATGTAGTTAAAAAAGTGGATGTGAAGGAGAAAACAATTATCATCGAACCGATGGAAGGACTTCTATCATGATGAAAATTGATGTTCTTTCTTTATTCCCTGACATGTTCAGTGGAGTGTTTGGAGAATCAATTTTAAAAAAGGCAACTGAAAAACAAGCTGTACAATTTAATGTTGTGAATTTTCGTGAATATGCTGCCAACAAACATCTGACAGTAGATGATTATCCATATGGTGGCGGGGCTGGGATGGTTTTGAAGGCACAGCCAATTTTTGATGCGGTTGCGGCATTAACAGCGCAAACAGAGAGTGTGAAACCAAGAATTATTCTTCTTTGTCCACAAGGGGATCGTTATACCCAAAAAAGAGCAGAAGAATTAGCGCAAGAGGAACATCTCATTTTTATATGTGGCCATTATGAGGGGTATGACGAAAGAATTCGTGAGCATCTTGTAACAGACGAAATCTCAATAGGTGATTATGTACTAACAGGTGGAGAGCTTGGTGCAATGGTTGTGATTGATAGTGTCGTTCGCCTTTTACCAGATGTGTTAGGGAATGCAGAGTCACATATGAAAGATTCTTTCAGCACCGGAATGCTTGAGCATCCTCATTATACTAGACCAGCTGACTTTCGCGGGATGATGGTTCCAGAAGTACTTATGTCTGGAAATCATAAACACATTGAGGAATGGCGAACAAAAGAGGCATTGCGAAGAACGCTTCTGCGTCGTCCCGATTTATTTGAGGAAGTAGAATTAACAAAAGAACAAGAAAAATGGTTGGTTGATATAAAAAAAGAATACGAGTAGTTATTGCAGAAGGGCTTCATGTATGGTAAGATGTTACTTGTGCCTTTGCTGTATAAACAGCGGGTCTATAACGATGTTCCGCTGCAATTGAATGATGTGCAAGAGCGTCTGTTGGAAGGAGTTGAAAACGATGCAAAAATTAATAGAAGATATCACAAGAGAACAACTTCGTTCTGATCTGCCTGCATTCCGTCCTGGTGACACTGTACGTGTACACGTTAAAGTTGTCGAGGGTACTCGTGAACGTATTCAGTTATACGAAGGTGTTGTGATTAAGCGTCGTGGTGGTGGAATTAGCGAAACTTTCACAGTTCGTAAAATTTCTTACGGAGTAGGCGTTGAGCGTACTTTCCCAGTACACACACCAAAAATTGCGAAGCTTGAAGTACTTCGTCGCGGTAAAGTTCGCCGTGCAAAACTTTACTACCTACGTAATCTACGTGGTAAAAAAGCTCGTATTAAAGAAATTCGATAACACAAAGAGAAAAGAGTTTGCTCTGCAAACTCTTTTTTTATTCGATAAAACAAATGGCATCAGCTTTTGCGCAATTCGCCCCTGACCAAACAAATAATTACTAAATTGTTTCTAAATTACCTACAAATTATTAAAGTTTGATTAAAAAATGAATCCCTTTGTGTTAATTACGGAGTAGTTATGTAAAATAAGCTTAGGAAAAATATTTTTTTGCTGAGATTGGTGGGGAACAAGAATGACAAAAACAAAAAAGAAGAATGAATTATGGGAATGGACGAAAGCACTATTGATAGCCGTCCTACTTGCCGCAGTTATTCGGTATTTTCTATTTGCTCCGATTGTTGTTGATGGATTATCAATGATGCCTACATTGCATGATCAAAACAGAATGATTGTTAATAAATTTAGCTATGAGGTTGGTAGTCCGAAAAGGTTCGATATTATTGTTTTCCATGCACCAGAAGGCAAGGATTACATAAAACGGGTAATTGGTTTACCAGGGGACACGATAGAATATAAAAACGATATATTATATGTGAATGGTAAAGCATATAAAGAACCGTATCTAGATGAATATAAAAAGCAAGTGGTGGATGGACCATTAACAGATCCATTTACATTAAAAGAAAAAATTGGCCGGAGCACCGTTCCAAAAGGAGAACTGTTCGTGATGGGGGATAATCGCCGCTTTAGTAAAGATAGCAGGCATATTGGAACAATCCCATTAAGCAAGGTAATTGGTAAAACGAATTTTGTTTATTGGCCAATGAAAGATGCACATATTGTTAGAGTGAAATAAAGTTTGGAGGTGGCAACTTTGACGATTCAATGGTTCCCAGGACATATGGCCAAGGCTCGTAGAGAGGTCACAGAAAAGTTAAAACTAGTCGATATTATCTTTGAATTGGTTGATGCAAGGATACCATATTCATCGAGAAACCCTATGATTGATGAAATTATTCAGCATAAGCCAAGGCTTGTCTTACTAAATAAAGCGGATATGGCTGACAAAGAGGCTACAAGAGCATGGATTGCTTTTTTTGCTGACAAAGGCATTAAAGCACTTGCCATTAACTCTCAGGCAGGTGAAGGGATGAAGGAAATTGTTCAGGCGTCCCATGTTATTTTAAAAGAGAAAATAGACCGTTATAAAGCAAAAGGGGTTAAACCTAGAGCTATTCGGGCAATGATTGTCGGAATTCCTAACGCTGGAAAGTCAACTCTTATTAATCGTTTGGCAAAGAAGAATATTGCAAAGACGGGAAATACACCAGGGGTTACAAAGAAACAACAATGGATAAAAGTAGGAAAAGAACTAGAACTACTTGATACTCCGGGAATTTTATGGCCTAAATTTGAGGATCAACAAGTTGGAATGAAACTTGCGGTAACAGGTGCAATTAAGGATACTTTATTAAATCTTCATGATCTTGCTGTCTATTCATTAAGGTTTTTAGAACTAAACTACCCAGATCGATTAAAAGAACGCTACAATCTTGAGTCTATTCCTGAAGATCTTGTGGAATTATTTGAGCATATCGGTAGCCTAAGAGGCTGTTTAATGGGTGGTGGCCTTGTAGATTATGATAAAGTAGCGGAATTGATCGTAAGAGAGATCAGAAGTGAAAAGTTCGGTGCACTAACCTTCGAAAAGCCAGTTGACCTTATTAGGGATGAAACAATTGAAAAATGATATATGCTCTCCAATAGGAGGGCTTTATTTTTGAATTTTTCTTTTTAACCGATACATAATGTAATGGGTAGGTGTATATTTTGGGGAACATGTCTATTAAACAAATCGAAGAACAACTTGAGTCCATTGGGGAAGACTGCCATCCATTTTTACAGAAGATAAAGGATGATAAGCGCAAAGGAGTTCAAAATCTTATTTTAAAATGGCAAAGGCAGCAAGATAAAGAAAAAAATCTGCGAAATAAATTTGACGAAATGAATCTGTATGAAAGACAATATCGAAAACAAGGGTTTCAACTCATTGCTGGAATTGATGAGGTCGGTCGAGGTCCACTTGCTGGACCTGTTGTTGCAGCTGCTGTAATTCTACCTGAAAACTTTTTCCTGGCAGGAATTGATGATTCTAAAAAATTATCTGAAAAAAAACGGGAAGAATTTGAAGAATTAATTCAAAAGGAAGCAATTGCTATCGGCATTGCGATGATTCAACCTGCTGAAATTGATGAAATTAATATTTATGAATCGACTAAAAAGGCTATGATGGCTGCCATTTCATGTTTAGAACCGAAACCGGACTTTTTACTTATTGATGCAATGAAATTAACAACTCCTTATTCATCTGAATCAATCATTAAAGGTGATGCAAAAAGTGTATCAATAGCAGCAGCATCGATCGTTGCTAAAGTTGCTAGGGATCGACTAATGAAGGAGCTTTCAAAAAGCTACCCTTTATTTGGTTTTGAACAACATATGGGATACGGAACGAAAGAACATATCCGAGCGATACAACAATACGGGATTACTCCTCATCACCGTAAAAGCTTTGCACCAATTAAAGATAGCATTTCTATTGAATAGAAAACCGGCTTAGATGGAAAAGAGGGAGAGAAAATGGCATAAAGTGCCAGAGGGGGTTTTTATATGGATCCTTTAAATTTGTTGAAAACATTTTTAAAATTTGAGGGAAATGTTCAACCCAATATAAAATCGCTTAAAGTTGGACAAATTATAGCTGGGAAAATAATTAGGTTTTTTCCGAATCAAACAGCTGAAATACAGATTGGATCCCAAAGACTGATCGCAAAACTTGAAGTTTCCCTTTTGGCGAATCAACAATATTGGTTTCAGGTTCAACCTGGAGATGGAAAAATTCGTTTAAAGATGATCAAGAGAAATAATGATGATAGGGTTTCATTTGATCAGCAGCCACCATTAGTATACAAAGAAAATCTAGAGGAATCACATGGTGCACTTGAGCAATTTGTTACCCAAATTCCACTTCAAACTGAAAATAGAACTTCAGAAATAACGATTCAATGGAATGGACGAAAAAAGAAGGATGGGAAAATTGATCCTAATTATTGTCGTGTCCTGTTATATCTTGATTTAGAAAATATTGGGGATACATTCGTTGATTTGCACATTCAAAATCGGATTATGTCTATTTCTATCAGCAATGAAAGGGAAGACTTGAAAATAATTGCTTCGCCGCTAATCGATTTTTTAAAAGAAAAACTTTCGAAAATGGATTACAAACTATCAGCAGTTTCGTTCGAGCATCCAACAAAAATGAAAAAAGGGGTGTTTTCATCCTTCGAGAGTACATCCTACGAAGGAGTCGATATTCGAATATGAATAAAAATGATAGTAAACGTAAAGAAGCAGTTGCTCTCAGATATCGTGCCAATCATGATGAAACACCTCAAGTGATTGCAAAAGGCAAAGGAATAATAGCGGAAAATTTGATTGAAAAAGCCAAAGAGCATCAAGTTCCTGTTAAGGAAGATCCATCTCTAGTAACTCTCTTATCCGAACTTAAATTAAATCAAAGTATCCCAGAAGAGTTATACCAAGCAGTAGCAGAGGTGTTTGCATTTATTTATCACGCAGATAAACTAGCAAATCAAAACAAGAATAGAGGATAATATCCATACTTACTATTCTGAATATTAGGATTAATAGGATTTATTAGAGTAATGCTAGACAAGATAGGTGGACATTATATAAAATGAAAGCGCAGTAATTTTTGTCGAAGGTTAAAATAGGAGGATGGGAAATGAATATCCATGAGTATCAAGGCAAGGAGATCCTCAGAAAATATGGGGTAATGGTCCCTAATGGAAAAGTAGCATTCACTGTAGAAGAAGCAGTTGAAGCTGCAAAAGAACTAGGAACGCAAGTATGTGTTGTAAAAGCACAAATTCACGCTGGTGGAAGAGGAAAAGCTGGCGGAGTTAAAGTGGCAAAAAATCTTGATGAAGTACGAATATATGCAAATGAAATTTTAGGGAAAACATTGGTAACACACCAAACAGGTCCAGAGGGAAAAGAAGTAAAGCGTTTGCTAATTGAAGAAGGCTGCGATATTAAAAAAGAATACTATGTTGGTTTAGTGTTAGATCGAGTAACCTCTCGTGTTGTCTTAATGGCATCTGAAGAAGGTGGAACAGAAATTGAAGAAGTAGCAGCGAAAACACCTGAGAAAATTTTTAAAGAAGTAATCGATCCGGTGTTAGGATTAATGCCTTATCAGGCACGCCGTATTGCTCTTCGAATTAACATTCCGAAAGAATTAATGAATCAAGCAGTTAAGTTTATGATGGGTCTTTACCAGGCATATATTGAAAAAGATTGTTCTATTGCAGAAATCAACCCACTTGTTGTAACAGGTGATGGTAAAGTAATGGCACTTGATGCAAAACTTAATTTTGATGACAATGCAGTATCACGTCAAAAAGATATCGTTGCTTACCGTGATATTGAAGAAGAGGATCCAAAAGAAATTGAAGCTTCCAAATTTGATTTAAGCTATATTTCATTAGAAGGCAACATTGGCTGTATGGTAAATGGTGCAGGTCTTGCAATGGCGACAATGGATATTGTGAAACATTACGGTGGGGACCCTGCGAATTTCCTTGATTGTGGAGGCGGTGCGACTGCTGAGAAGGTTACAGGCGCATTCAAAATTATCCTTGCTGATCCAAATGTTAAAGGGATTTTTGTTAATATCTTCGGTGGAATTATGAAATGTGATGTCATTGCAGAAGGTGTTATTGAGGCCATAAAACAAGAAGGATTGAATGTTCCACTTGTTGTACGATTGGAAGGAACAAATGTTGATGTTGGTAAGAAACTAATAGCTGAATCAGGTTTTAATATTATTTCAGCACAATCAATGTCTGATGGAGCACAAAAAATCGTATCATTAGTAGGGTAAGTTAAAGTGGAACTGACTGTTTCGTGCAAAAAGCATAAGACTACCATGTAAAGGGTGAATTTTGCCTATTATGATGGACGGCTATGAGCTAGCACTTACGAGGTGAAACAGGATATCGAAAGGAGTAATGACGTGAGCGTATTTATTAATAAAGACACAAAAGTTATTGTTCAAGGGATTACAGGTTCAACTGCCCTTTTTCATACAAAACAAATGATTGATTATGGAACAAAAGTTGTTGCAGGTACGTCTCCAGGTAAAAAAGGCCAGGTAGTTGAAGGAATTCCTGTTTTTAATACAGTAATCGATGCTGCTAAAACAACTGGGGCAACCGTTTCTGTTATTTATGTCCCAGCTTCTTTTGCTGCTGATGCCATAATCGAAGCTGTTGAAGCTGAATTAGATCTAGTTATCTGTATTACTGAGCATATTCCAGTTCTGGATATGGTAAAGGTTAAACGGTACATGGAGGGCAAGAAAACTCGTCTTATCGGTCCGAACTGTCCAGGGCTTATTACTCCAGATGAATGCAAGATTGGAATCATGCCTGGATATATTCATTCCAAAGGGCATGTTGGAGTTGTTTCTCGCTCTGGAACACTAACATATGAAGCTGTACATCAATTAACTCAAAGTGGCATCGGCCAGTCGAGTGCTGTAGGTATTGGTGGAGATCCTGTAAACGGTACCAACTTCATTGATGTTTTAAAAGCTTTTAATGAGGACCCTGAAACGTTTGCGGTTATTATGATTGGTGAAATTGGCGGTACTGCTGAAGAAGAAGCAGCTGAGTGGGTTAAGGACAACATGACCAAACCTGTTGTAGGCTTTATTGGTGGTCGTACTGCTCCTGCAGGAAAACGAATGGGCCATGCTGGTGCCATTATTTCAGGTGGTAAAGGTACTGCTGATAAGAAAATTCAAATTATGAATCAATGTGGAATTAAAGTAGCAAACACTCCTTCTGTGATGGGTGAAACGCTAATTGAAGCGTTAAAAGAAAATGGTTTATACGAAAAGTGTAAAACACATTAAGAGAAAAGCAATCTATGCTATACTTACAAATAGTCCCTCTCCTTTATAGAGGGGCTTTTCTATAATTTAAAAAAATAATTCAGAATGGAGACTGTTAAATGGACGATTTTAAGGAAAGGTTCATTCATTTACTTCATTACCCAAATATCACATGGCAAACGGTTTATCGAATCCTGAAAAAAGATCCAAATTTGTATTCAATCTATCACTTACAACCGCACGATTTAGACCAAAAATCTTTTCCACCGCTAAACTCCTTTAACCAATCCGCCTTCCGCCTTCAATCTGAAACCATCCATGAACAAATTCGACAATACTATCCAAATGAAATAAGTGTCATTTCTTTTTTTGATAAAGAATATCCTTCATTATTAAAAAGCATTTATCAGCCTCCTTGGGCATTATTTGCAAAGG
Source organism: Neobacillus sp. PS3-40 (assembly GCF_030915485.1). Taxonomy (GTDB): domain Bacteria; phylum Bacillota; class Bacilli; order Bacillales; family Cytobacillaceae; genus JAUZPL01. The sequence goes on from NZ_CP133266.1 coordinate 3,711,321, forward strand.
GCGATCTTTCCCTTCTTCAAAAAAATCCGAAACTTGCAGTTGTAGGATCTCGGCAGGCAACCCCATATGGAAAGAATTCACTGAAACTTTTAATGCCACGTTTAATCGAAAAGGATATGGTGATTGTTAGTGGCCTCGCAAAAGGAATTGATGCGGTTGCACATGAATGTGCCATCAACTGCGGTGGAAAGACCATCGCTGTGATTGCGGGAGGTCTATATCATATTTACCCAAAAGAAAATATGAATCTCGCACTTCAGATGATGAAAACGCAGCTTATTGTATCCGAATATCCTCCAGATACAAAACCAGTTAAATGGCAATTTCCAATTCGAAATCGAATCATAAGTGGATTGTCTGTGGGTACATTTATAATAGAAGCAAAACAAAAAAGTGGTTCATTAATAACGGCTAATTATGCTGTAACGGAAGGACGTGAAGTTTTTTCTTTACCAGGAAGTATTTTTAATCCCTTTTCGAATGGAACGAATGAATTAATTCAACAAGGAGCAAAGCTCGTAACGAGGGCTGAGGATATTTTTGATGAAATTAGATTATAACTAAGGTTGTATGGATAAATTGAGAAGAAAAAGCAAAAAAATCTTAAAAAACGATTGGTTTGCACTTTGACAATTCTCTTTAGCCTAAGATCTAAGTTATGATAGGAGAAGACCTTTTGTTTAGAGACGAGGTTTTAGGTTAAGGTAATGCTTTAATTCTTTATCCTTAGAATTCGTGAAAAAAGGCTAAAAATAGTAAAAAACACCTGTTTTTAAAGGATTTTTTCAATTTTATTTGTTTTTTTGAAAAAAAAGGTTGAAATTATTTCCGTTATGTTATACATTTTGCAACAGGTGTTCGAAAAAAAGGTAGCACCATAGTCGATAAAACGGTTACAGTCCTAATCGTTTCATTTTTGAAAAGAAAAAATCACTTGGTAAATACAAATGGATAATTTATTTTAATAGAAACCATCATTTTTTAAAAAGAATAAACAAATAGTGATGATTGAATTATCCCTCTTAAGGAGGATGACTGGATGTCAGAATTTCTAGTGATCGTTGAATCGCCTGCCAAAGCGAAAACGATCGAGCGTTATCTTGGAAAGAAATATAAAGTTAAAGCATCCATGGGACATGTACGTGATTTGCCGAGAAGTCAAATGGGCGTAGATGTTGAAAATGACTACAATCCTAAATATATAACGATACGCGGAAAAGGCCCTGTTCTAAAAGAATTGAAAACTGCTGCTAAAAAGGCGAAAAAAATCTATCTGGCAGCTGACCCGGATCGCGAAGGGGAAGCAATTGCATGGCACTTGGCACATAGCCTTTCCGTTGATATTTCATCAGATTGTCGAGTAGTTTTTAATGAAATCACAAAGGATGCTATTAAAGAATCATTTAAACATCCCCGTCCAATCAATATGGACCTGGTTGATGCACAGCAGGCCCGTCGAATTCTTGACCGCCTCGTTGGCTATAATATTAGCCCTTTGCTTTGGAAAAAAGTAAAGAAAGGTCTAAGTGCAGGAAGAGTTCAATCGGTTGCAGTTCGATTAATTATTGATCGGGAAAAAGAGATTAAAGAATTTGTCCCTGAAGAGTACTGGACAATCGAAGGCGACTTTTTAAAAGGAAAAAGCAATAATTTTAGTGCGATTTTCTATGGTGAAAATAAGAAAAAAATAGAATTAAAGTCAGAAGAAGATGTACAGAAGATCCTAAAGCAAATAAAAGGGAATAAATTTAAAGTTGTTTCGGTTACAAAAAAAGAACGAAAAAGAAATCCTGCATTTCCGTTCACTACTTCATCTTTGCAACAAGAAGCAGCGCGAAAGCTAAACTTTCGTGCAAAGAAAACAATGATGTTAGCGCAGCAATTATATGAAGGTATCGAACTTGGTAAAGAAGGAACTGTTGGTTTCATTACATACATGAGAACGGATTCCACCCGTATTTCAGAAGTAGCACAAGAAGAAGCTGCAAATTATATTAAGTCTGAATACGGCGAAAGTTATTTGAAAGAGGATGAACGGAAAGAAAAAAAACAGTCAAATGTGCAAGATGCACATGAAGCGATTCGTCCGACAAGTACTTTTCGTGATCCGAATAGTATAAAGCAGTTCCTTTCGAGGGATCAATTTAGATTATATAAATTAATTTGGGATCGCTTTTTAGCAAGTCAAATGGCTCCAGCGGTCATGGATACCATGGGTGTTGATTTGCAAAATGGGGATATTGTTTTTCGTGCAACTGGTTCAAAAATAAAATTCCCTGGTTTTATGAAGCTATATGTTGAGAGTACAGATGATCAAGAGGAAGAAAAAGAGAAAATGTTGCCTGATTTAAAAGAGGGCGATGAAGTTATCAAGAAAGATATTGAACCGAAACAGCATTTCACACAGCCACCGCCAAGGTACACGGAGGCAAGGCTTGTTAAGACGCTTGAGGAACTTGGGATTGGAAGACCTTCAACCTTTGCACCTACTCTGGATACTATTCAAAAAAGAGGTTATGTGGCCTTAGATAATAAACGCTTTATTCCAACTGAATTAGGTGATATTGTCTTAGAGTTGATTCTTGAATTTTTCCCTGATATTCTTGATGTAGAATTTACAGTCAAAATGGAACAGGGTTTGGATGATGTTGAAGAGGGCAAAGTTCGTTGGGAGAAAGTAATCGACGAATTTTACCAAGACTTTGAAAAACACCTTGTTAAGGCAGAGAAAGAAATGCAAAAAGTGGAAATTAAAGATGAACCAGCAGGAGAAGATTGTGAACTTTGTGGTAACCCAATGGTATTTAAAATGGGTCGGTACGGAAAATTCATGGCCTGCAGTAATTTCCCAGACTGTCGTAATACAAAACCGATCGTAAAAGAAATCGGTGTTACTTGTCCGAAATGTAAAGAAGGCAATATCATCGAAAGAAAAAGCAAGAAAAAAAGGCTGTTTTATGGATGTGATCGTTTTCCAGAGTGTGATTTTATCTCTTGGGATAAACCAATACCAAGAAGCTGTCCTAAATGTGAAGGTCCTTTAGTAGAGAAAAAGTTAAAAAAAGGTGTCCAGGTACAATGTACTGAATGTGACTACAAGGAAGAGCAGCAAAGTTAAAGGGGTGGGCTCAAAGGTAGCTCACTCTTTTCATTTGAACTATATTGAGAGCCGTTTGGCTTAAATTCTACATATTTCTTTTTGAACTGAAGAAATTGGCTTTAGAAACTAGGAGGTACACTCATGAAAGATGTTACCGTAAATGTCATCGGAGCAGGTTTGGCAGGAAGTGAGGCTGCATGGCAGATTGCCAAAAGAGGGGTAAAGGTTCGACTCTATGAAATGAGACCAGTTAAACAAACACCTGCACACCATACAGATAAATTTGCAGAATTGGTCTGTAGCAATTCATTACGAGCTGATACACTCACTAATGCTGTCGGTGTTTTAAAAGAAGAGATGAGAAAGCTTGATTCTATTATCATTTCTTCAGCAGATGCCTGTTCGGTTCCCGCAGGTGGAGCACTTGCTGTTGATCGCCATGAATTTGCAGCAAAAGTAACAGATATGGTAAAAAGTCACGAAAATATTACGGTTATTAACGAGGAGGTTAGTGAGATCCCTAGTGGTCCCACTGTGATTGCTACGGGTCCACTCACTAGTCCGGCACTTTCTTCAAAGCTAACAGAAATAACGGGTGAGGATTATTTATATTTTTACGATGCAGCTGCACCTATTCTTGAAAAAGAAAGCATAAATATGGATAAGGTTTATTTAAAATCCCGCTATGATAAAGGTGAAGCAGCTTATTTAAACTGCCCGATGACAGAAGAAGAGTTTGATCGTTTTTATGAAGCTCTGATTACAGCGGATATAGTTCCAGTGAAAGAATTTGAAAAAGAAATCTTTTTTGAAGGTTGTATGCCAATCGAAGTAATGGCTAAGCGTGGTAAAAAGACGATGCTTTTTGGACCAATGAAGCCAGTAGGTCTTGAAGATCCGCGAACAGGAAAAAGACCATTTGCGGTTGTCCAACTTCGTCAAGATAATGCGACAGGGACCCTTTTTAATATTGTTGGTTTTCAAACCCATTTAAAATGGGGAGCACAAAAGGATGTTATACGCTTAATTCCAGGCTTGGAGAATGTTGAAATAGTCCGCTATGGTGTTATGCATCGAAACACATTTATTAACTCACCAAAGGTGTTAAAAGCGACATATCAATTCCAAAATCGTGAAGATTTATTTTTTGCTGGTCAAATGACTGGGGTTGAAGGATACGTGGAATCGGCTGCAAGTGGATTAATAGCAGGAATAAATGTAGCTAGGCTTGTACTTGGAGAGAGCCCGTTAGAATTCCCAATAGACACAGCGATGGGGAGTATGGCGAATTATATTACAACTGCTGATCCAAATCATTTTCAGCCTATGAACGCAAACTTCGGGTTATTTCCTGAATTGCCAATAAGAATAAAAGGCAAACAAGAAAGAAACTTACAGCATGCAAATCGGGCATTGGAAAAAATTCAAAACTTTGTGAAAATTTTGTCAAATTAGTTGCAAGCTTTTTGGATGTATGGTAAGCTGTAGGAGCCTTTACGAGGTGATTGGATTTGGTAAATGTGAACGTTTTTTTAAAGATGTTTAAAGAATATTTACAAATTGAAAAAAATTACTCACAATATACAATTGAACATTATCAACATGAAATCAGTGATTTCATGTTGTTCATGTCTGAACAAGCAATCGCGAATGTAAAAGATGTTCAGTATTCGGATGCAAGGCTTTATTTAACAATGTTATTCGAGAAAAAACTTTCAAGAAAAACAGTTGCAAAAAAAATTTCGTGTTTACGAAGTTTTTATAAATTTTTGCTTCGTGAAAAACTTGTTGAGGAAAATCCTTTCGCTCTCGTAACCATTCCAAAGTCTGAAAAGAGACTGCCTGAGTTTTTTTATGAGGATGAACTTAAACTACTATTTCGTGCATGTGAAACAGAGACACCACTAGGGATGCGAAACAAAGCATTACTGGAAATTCTCTATGCCACAGGTATTCGTGTGAGCGAATGTTGTCAAATCAGGATAAATGATCTTGATTTTTACTTATCTACCGTACTTGTTCACGGAAAAGGCCATAAGGAGAGGTATGTTCCATTCGGCAGCTTTGCAAAAAATTCACTGGAACAATACATATCTAACGGCAGAAATAAGCTCTTAACAAGTGAAAATCCTCACGATGTTTTGTTTGTCAACCATCGTGGTGGTCCATTGACAACCAGAGGTGTGAGAAAAATTCTTAATGGGATGATTGAAAAGTCCGCGTTAAATGGGAAAATACATCCTCATATGTTAAGGCATACATTTGCAACACATATGCTAAATAACGGTGCAGATCTTCGTTCCGTTCAAGAATTACTTGGGCATTCTTTTTTATCTTCTACCCAGATATACACGCATGTAACCAAGGAACATTTACGAAAAACGTATATGTCCCATCATCCTAGGGCATAAATGAATACGAATTTTTGTAGTTTTGGTCATGTTACATTTTACCCTAGATCCATTATTTGAACTATACCATCTGCTTTTCGGGTGGTTAGCCACCAAAAAGGAGGAATCTCATGATGTCTGAATTTCATGCAACGACCATATTTGCCGTCCAACATAAGGGAGAATGTGCAATGGCCGGTGACGGACAAGTGACATTCGGAAATGCTGTCGTGATGAAACACACAGCAAAGAAGGTAAGGAAGATCTTTAATGGTCGAGTACTTGCAGGATTCGCAGGGTCTGTTGCGGATGCATTTACTCTCTTCGAAATGTTTGAAGGGAAATTAGAAGAGTACAATGGAAATCTCCAAAGGGCAGCGGTGGAACTCGCTAAAGAGTGGAGAAGTGATAAAATCTTAAGAAAACTTGAAGCAATGCTAATTGTGATGAATCGTGAACATTTACTTCTTGTATCTGGAACAGGTGAAGTGATTGAGCCAGATGATGGGATTTTGGCGATCGGGTCTGGTGGAAATTATGCGCTAGCCTCGGGACGAGCGCTAAAGCAATTCTCTGGTGAACATTTAGCTGCGAGAGAAATTGCGAAAGCTTCCTTAGAAATTGCTGCTGATATATGTGTATATACGAATCACAATATTATCGTGGAAGAGATTTAATTAGGAAGGAGCCCTAAAATTCATGGTAAAAACAACAAATTTAACCCCCAGACAAATTGTTGAACGTCTTGACCAATTTATTATCGGGCAAAAGGATGCTAAGAAGGCTGTAGCGGTAGCGCTTCGCAATAGGTATAGGCGCGGTTTATTAAGCGAAAAATTAAGGGATGAAATTATTCCTAAAAATATATTAATGATTGGACCAACTGGAGTAGGTAAAACTGAAATTGCTCGGAGAATGGCAAAAATAGTTGGGGCACCATTCGTAAAGGTAGAAGCAACTAAGTTTACTGAGGTCGGATATGTTGGTCGTGATGTAGAATCAATGGTACGTGACTTGGTTGAGACTTCAATCCGCTTAGTAAAAGAGGAAAAAATGCTAAGTGTAAAAGAACATGCTGAAGAAGGTGCGAATCGACGGCTCGTTGATTTACTCGTCCCTAGTGCAAAAAAGACAAATAGCTATAAAAACCCACTGGAAATGTTATTCGGAGGTGGAAATTCTCAGAATGAAGAGGATACCAACCATTCTGAAGACTTTTCGGTTAATGAAAAACGAAAAATTATTAAAGAAAAATTAGCACTTGGTCAATTGGAAGAGGAATTAGTTACGGTTGAAGTTGAAGAACAAACACCATCGATGTTTGATATGCTTCAGGGCTCCGGAATGGAACAAATGGGCATGAATATGCAGGATGCATTTAGTAACCTAATGCCAAAACGGCGTAAAAAAAGGAAACTAACCGTCCGTGATGCTAGAACGATTTTAACCAATGAAGAAGCTGCGAAACTTATTGATATGGATGAAGTGACCCAGGATGCTGTATATCGAGCAGAACAGACTGGAATCATTTTTATTGATGAGATAGATAAGATTGCTAGCAAAAATTCAGGTGGCTCCTCTGCTGACGTATCACGCGAAGGTGTTCAAAGGGATATTTTGCCTGTTGTTGAAGGGTCAACCGTTGTAACAAAATATGGATCTGTTAAAACAGATTATATATTATTCATTGCAGCAGGAGCTTTCCACATGGCAAAACCATCTGATTTGATTCCTGAATTGCAAGGACGTTTCCCAATTCGGGTAGAGCTAACAAAATTAACGGTTGATGACTTTTTCAGGATTTTAATTGAACCTGACAATGCGTTAATTAAGCAATATCAGGCATTATTAGAAACAGAAGGTATACAAATAGAATTTTCTGACGAAGCTATTCGTAGGATTGCTGAAGTGGCATTTGAAGTGAATCAAAATACGGATAATATTGGTGCCAGACGACTTCATACGATACTTGAGAAGCTCTTAGAGGACCTCTCATTTGAAGCGCCTGATATTACACTGGAGAAAGTCAACATCACACCACAATATGTGGATGAAAAGCTAGGTGTGATTTCAAAGAATAAAGATCTAAGCCAATTTATTCTTTAACATCTTTGTACCACCGCTGTACACAGGAATATTCGAACTATTATATAGAAATAAAATACTTACTAATTGTTACAGTTAACTAGGAGGAATAAATCCATGGATTTACTTACAAAAACAAGAAGGATCAACTCATTATTACAAAAGGCAGCTGGAAAACCGGTAAACTTCAAAGAAATGGCAGAGACTTTAAGCGAAATTATTGAAGCAAACTGTTATGTAGTTAGCCGTAGAGGTAAACTTTTAGGATTTTCAATCTATCAGCAAATTGAGAACGAACGAATGAAAAAGATGTTTGAAGATCGTCAATTCCCTGAAGAATACACAAAAGGTTTATTTAATATTCAAGAAACATCTTCTAACTTAGATATTGAAAGTGCCTATACAGCCTTCCCGGTCGAAAACGAAGAGTTATTCCGTGAAGGATTAACAACGATTGTACCGATTATCGGGGGCGGTGAACGCCTTGGTACATTAATTTTAGCAAGACTTCATGAAAAGTTTCATGATGATGATTTAATCTTAGGAGAATACGGTGCAACAGTAGTTGGAATGGAAATCCTTCGTGAAAAGTCTGAAGTAATCGAAGAAGAGGCAAGAAGCAAAGCAGTTGTTCAAATGGCGATTAGTTCATTATCTTATAGCGAGCTTGAAGCAATTGAACATATTTTTGAAGAATTAAATGGACATGAAGGTTTATTAGTTGCTTCCAAAATCGCTGACCGTGTCGGAATCACTCGTTCTGTTATTGTCAATGCTTTAAGAAAGCTTGAGAGTGCAGGAGTCATTGAATCCCGTTCATTAGGTATGAAAGGTACTTATATCAAAGTATTGAACAATAAGTTCCTAGTTGAGCTTGATAAATTAAGATCCAACTAAAAGATAAATTTAAAAACCCTGTTAGAAATTATCAAATTTCTAACAGGGTTTTTATTTGTTTAGGCTTATTCATTTGAAACCGATGGTTTTATATAAATATGTTGAAAAAATGAACAAAGTTAGTAAGATATCCTTTAAAAGAATAAAAATTCAAAGAAATGTAATGAAAATTAGGAACAAGTACCCAATTGTTTTTTACAATAATATATTATTATGGAAAATAGAGTCGAAAAATAAAAAACATCATTCGACAAAACTCAGCAATGATGTTTCAATATCTAAAAGGTCGGAAAATTACGAACATGGTGAAAAATGGTTGAAATGGTTGAAAAGGTTACGAAAAATAACATGTAATAATATAGACAGGGTATTACAAATTCATTACAATGAATAAGAAGATTCATATATTTCGTCTGTTTTTTCTACATAAAGTTCCAATTTTTTTATTTTGTCGAAAGAGGTGTGAATCTTGAAGTTATTTTCTAATATATTTACTTCGTTAGATCATGCGCTTGATTATTCATCATTAAAGCAAAAGGTAATTTCCCAAAATATTGCAAATGTTGATACTCCAAACTATAAAGCTAAAGACGTTAGCTTTAATGCTATTTTTCAAAATGAAATCAACCAAGATTTCCAGACAAACAGAACAGATCCAAGGCATCTAGACTTTTCAGGTGATAGCTCATCGCAGCCTGGAATTGTAACTCGTCAAAATGTAGAGTACAACAACAATGGAAACAGTGTTGACTTAGATAAAGAGATGTCTGATATGGCAACGAATCAAATTTATTATGACGCTCTAGTTGAACAGTTAAACAGCAAGTTCTCAACTCTGCAAAATGTAATAAGGGGAGGCAAATAGGGATGTCTATATTCCATAGTTTAAATACTACTGCATCCGCCCTAACAGCTGGGAGACTTAGGATGGATGTTATTTCCTCCAATATGGCGAACGCTGATTCTACTCGTGGGAAATTTGTAGATGGTAAGTGGGAGCCATATCGCCGGAAAACAGTCGTTTTACAGCAAAAGGAAGGTTCTTTTTCCTCGCACCTACAAACCGCACTCAATCCTAATGATCCAGCATCTGCTGGTAATGGTGTAGTGGTTTCAAAAATTCAGGAGGATACAACAACACCATTTAAAATGGAATATGACCCTGAAAATCCTGATGCGAATCAAGATGGATATGTAGAACTTCCAAATGTAGATCCGCTTCGTGAAATGGTGGATTTAATGAGTGCTACACGTTCTTATGAGGCGAATGTCACTGTTTTTAACGCTTCTAAGGGTATGATGATGAAAGCATTGGAAATAGGCAAATAAAGGAGATTATTAAATGAATCCAGTATCATTTCCGTCTGTACAACAAGTTTTTGCTTCTAGTAACCCGAATGTTAAAAGTACTTCTGCTACACCATTCGAAGCACAAAATAGTTTTGCGTCCGTCTTAAAGGATTCTATTAATAAAGTTAATGAATCTCAACTTGAAGCAGATACAATGACTCAAAAGCTTGCCCAAGGTGAAAATGTTGATTTACACCAAGTTATGATCGCGCAACAAAAGGCAAATATAACCTTACAAGCAACATTAGAAGTTCGTAATAAAGTTATTGAGTCCTATCAAGAAATGATGAGAATGCAAGTTTAATAGATCAGCGGAACATGCAATTAGCGATGATTGGACAAAGAGTTCCGTTGGATTCTAGGATATTTCGTAAGGGATAGAAGCGGAAGTAAGACAATTTATAATGCTTAAAGAATACTAAAGAATGAAGCGGTTATTAACTGCCGGGAAATAGACAGAGTAACCGGGGGAAAATCATGAACGAATCAATCAAAAATTACAAAAATAAAATCAAAGCTTTTTGGTCAGGACGAACAAAAAAGCAAAAAACGATTTATATTAGTTCAGCGCTGTTCCTTTTGATAGTTATTAGTTTAACTTCATTTTTTACAACCAGGACAACGCTTGTTCCTTTATACAGCAACCTATCGCCTTCTGAAACAGGCTCGATCAAGCAAAGCTTGGATGCAAAAGGGATTCAATCTGAAATTGCAGATAATGGTTCAACTATTAAGGTTCCTGATGATGTTGTTGATACATTAAAAGTACAGCTCGCCTCTGAAGGTCTTCCAAAGTCAGGGAGTATTGATTATTCCTTTTTTAGCCAAAATGCGGGTCTAGGGACAACAGATAATGAATTCAATGTCATTAAGTTGGATGCAATGCAAACGGAACTTGCAAATTTGATAAAAGGGATCGAGGGAGTTCAGGATGCCAAAGTGATGGTTAATCTTCCTGAAAAAGGAATCTTTGTAAGCGACAAGGATTCAGTTGCTTCTGCCTCGATTGTTTTAAACACAAAACCGGGCTATCAATTTCGGGATGATCAAATTACAGGCCTTTATCAATTAGTTTCTAAAAGTGTTCCTAATCTCCCTACAGATAATATCGTCATTATGAATCAATATTTTGAGTACTTTGATTTAAATAAAGGAAAAAGTTCTACTAATGGCTCAACATTTGCTGATCAAAGCGAAGTTCGAAAACAAATTGAGCGGGATGTGCAAAGACAGGTTCAAATGATGCTAGGGACATTAATGGGACAAGACAAGGTTGTAGTTTCTGTTTCAGCTGACGTTGATTTTACACAAGAGAATAGGGTTGAAAACCTTGTAGAACCTGTTGATAAGGAAAATATGAAGGGAATCGCAATTAGTGCGGAAAATATCTCTGAAACCTTTACTGGTAAAGCAAATCAAACGGGGGGAACACCACAATCTGAAAGTACCTCTGATACCGGTTCTAGTTATTTAGCCGGAAGCGATTCAAACGGAGATTCTGAAAAAATTGATAATAAGGTCAATTATGATGTTAATCGTATTCGTAAACAAATTGCTGAAAGTCCATATAAAATTAGAGATTTAGGAATCCAAGTGATGGTAGAACCGCCAAAACCAAATAATCCTAAATCACTTCCGAAATCAACAGTAAATGACATCACAAAAATACTTGGGACAATCGTTCGAACCTCAATTGATAAAAGTAGTACAGGAAAGGCTCTAACGGATCAAGATATAAAAAATAAAATTGTTGTTTCTGTGCAGCCTTTTAAAGGGAAAACGAATTTTACTCAAACTGCTCAAACAGTGTTTCCGTGGTGGATCTACGTTGTAGGTGGTATTTTAGTGGCAATCATCGCATTATTGTTAATTCTATTCTTACGAAAAAATCGGAAGGTGGTCGAAGACATATCACTCGATCAAGCAGAACCGATTTATGTTCCAGATGTTAATGAGGAACATGAAAATGAAAATACTCTTAAGCAAAAACAATTGGAAAAAATGGCCAAGGAACATCCTGAAGATTTTGCCAAACTTCTCCGTACATGGATTGCTGAAGACTAGAGATTTAGGAGGGAAGAAGAATTATGGCAAGAAAAGATCAAAAGGAAATATCCGGAAAACAAAAAGCGGCCATCCTCCTCATTTCTCTTGGACCTGATGTTTCAGCAAATGTATATAAACATTTAAATGAAGAAGAAATTGAAAAGTTAACATTGGAAATTTCAGGAGTGAAAAAGGTAGACTCGGTCGCAAAAGAGGAAATTTTAGAAGAGTTTCATAATATTGCACTTGCACAGGACTTTATTTCTCAAGGAGGAATCGGGTATGCAAAAACGATACTTGAGAAGGCATTAGGGCATGAACAGGCTTCTGTCATCATTAATCGCCTGACTTCCTCTTTGCAGGTTCGACCTTTTGATTTTGCACGTAAGGCTGATCCAGCCCAAATTTTAAACTTTATTCAAGGTGAACATCCACAGACGATCTCCTTGATTCTATCGTATCTTGATGCTGCTCAAGCAGGCCAAATTTTATCAGAGCTTCCTCAAGAAATGCAAGCTGATATTGCGAGAAGAATTGCTGTAATGGATAGTACCTCACCAGAAATTATTAATGAAGTAGAACAAATCCTTGAAAGAAAGCTTTCCGCAACTGTTACACAGGATTATACGCATACTGGTGGAATTGAAGCAGTTGTGGATGTCTTGAATGGTGTGGATCGCTCTACCGAGAGAACGATCCTTGACGCTCTTGAAATTCAAGACCCGGAACTTGCCGAAGAAATTAAGAAAAGAATGTTTGTCTTTGAAGATATTGTCACTCTTGATAATAGAGCTATACAGCGTGTGATTCGTGATTGTCAAAATGAAGATCTATTGCTTGCACTTAAAGTTTCAAGTGATGAAGTGAAAGAAATTGTCTATAAGAATATGTCACAACGTATGGTCGAATCATTTAAGGAAGAAATGGAATTCATGGGTCCTGTTAGGTTAAGGGATGTTGAAGAAGCGCAATCAAGGATAGTTTCTGTTATCCGCCGTTTAGAAGAAGCCGGTGAGATTGTCATAGCCCGTGGAGGAGGGGACGATATCATTGTCTAGATTGATTAAATCCCAATGGGCTAATCCTACCAGCGAAAATCAAAAAGTTATTTCTATAAAAATGCTCCATCTTAATACAGAAAATGAATCGGCACCAATCGATCATTATGATTCAAAAAAGGAAGAAATGTTGACAAAAGCCAAGCAAGAAGCTGAATTACTGGTTCAAAACGCATTATTACAGGCACAGTCTATTCGAGAACAAATTGCACTTGAAAGAGAAGCTTGGGACCATGAGAAAAAAGAAATTGCAGAAGAGGCCAAACGGGATGGTTACGCAAAAGGGCTCATCGAGGGAAAAGATCAAGGCTATCAAGAATATCAAGATTCACTTTCGTTTGCAAAAGAGGTCGTTACTACTTCAAGGAAAGATTATCAACAGCAAATTGTTTCCGCTGAAAAAACAATCTTACGCTTAGGAATGAAGGTTGCTGAGCAAATTATCGGACTAAAGCTGGTAGAAAGTGAAACGACCTTTTTATCGATTGTAAAAAGGGCACTTAAAGAAGCACGTGAATACAAAGAGGTTCAGTTACATATGAACCCTGTTCACTACGGGTTTGTTTTATCGCAAAAAGAAGAACTATTGGCCATATTTCCACGGGAAGTGGATATTTACATTTATCCGGATGAGGATCTTTCAAAAGAAACCTGCATCATTGAATCGTCGAGCGGTCGAATTGATGCCAGTATTGATAGTCAATTAGAAGAAATAAAGAGGAAGCTTTTGGAGCTCTTGGAGAGTGAGAACGAATGATAGCAAAGGGTCTCCTTAAGTATATTGATCAACTTGATACGTTTAAACGGTTTGGCAGAGTAAAGAGGGTTGTTGGCTTAATGATAGAGTCACAAGGACCTGAAAGCTCAATTGGGGATGTTTGCTACATTTATGTAGGTAATAATAAAAAGCGAAAGATTCAAGCTGAGGTTGTGGGCTTTCGAGAAGAAAACGTTATTTTAATGCCCTATACCACAATTCAGGATATTTCTCCTGGGAGTTTAGTGGAAGCCTCTTCAAAACCTTTAGAAATAAAAGTCGGGGCAGGACTGATTGGGAGTGTAATTGATTCACTTGGAAAACCTCTTGATGGTTCATTTTTACCAAAAGGACTAACGGCTGTACCAACTGATCAAGCTCCACCAAATCCAATGAGTAGACCACCGATTGAAAACACAATTGAAGTTGGCGTTCGTATCATTGATAGCCTTCTAACAGTTGGAAATGGACAACGGGTTGGGATTTTTGCAGGAAGTGGAGTTGGCAAAAGTACTTTACTAGGAATGATAGCCCGCAATACGACAGCTGATTTAAATGTGATTGCCTTAATTGGTGAGCGTGGTCGTGAAGTCAGGGAATTCATTGAACGTGATCTTGGTGTGGAGGGTTTAAAACGGTCTATTGTAGTTGTCGCGACTTCTGATCAACCTGCCTTAATGAGGATAAAAGGGGCCTTAACAGCAACGGCTATTGCAGAATATTTTCGGGATAAGGGTCTAAATGTCATGATGATGATGGACTCAGTTACTCGGGTTGCAATGGCACAGCGGGAAATAGGCTTAGCTGTCGGGGAACCACCAACGACAAAAGGCTACACACCTTCCGTCTTTTCTGTACTCCCCAAGCTGCTTGAACGAACTGGAACGAATGAGCATGGCTCTATTACCGGTTTCTATACGGTTCTTGTTGATGGTGATGATATGAATGAGCCGATTGCAGATACAGTACGAGGAATATTGGATGGACATTTTGTATTAGATAGGGAATTGGCAAACAAAGGACAATTTCCGGCAATTAATGTTTTGAAAAGCATCAGTAGGATCATGAATCACATTGTTCCAGAAGAGCATGTTAAAGCTGCTGAAAGATTAAGAGATTTGCTAAGTACTTATATTAATTCAGAAGATTTAATAAATATTGGGGCCTATAAAAAAGGTTCGTCGAAGGAAATTGACGAGGCTATCCAACTGTATCCACTTATCATCTCCTTTTTAAAGCAGAAGGTAGATGAGAAGGTAACACTGCCAGAAGGCGTTAATCATTTAATTCAGCTAATAGAAAAAGGTGAATAGATTATGGTGTTTCAATATAAGTTTGACAAAATCCTTCAAATTAAAGAAAAAGAAAAAGGTGAATCTTTAGCCATATATCATATGGCTGTCCGAAAATTTGAAGAGGCTGCCGAAAAACTGTATGAACTATTAAAGAAAAAGGAAGATCTCGAAATCTTTCAATCATCAAGAATAGCAGATGGCTTACCAGTTCAGGAAATCCGTCTTCATCAGCAATTTATCCTGAATTTGCAAAAAAGCATTGAATATTATCAAAAGATGGTCCAAAATGCCCGTAATCGAATGAATTTTTACCAAGAAAAGCTGATGGAAATGAATATTGAAGTAAAAAAATACGAAAAAATAAAGCAAAAAGACTTTCATGTTTATAAAAAAGATGAAAAGCTAACTGAAGGACGACAAATGGATGATATCTCGATCCAACAATTTATGAATCGGGGAAGTTGGGTGTGAGGAATTAGATGAAAAAAGAGTTGGAAGAAAAACAAGGAAAATCTTTTTTATGGTTTTTGTATGTTGTGTTTATTCCGCTTCTTTTTGCTATTACTGTTGCATTAGTTATCTGCTTTGTTGCTGGAGTAAACGTTTTGGATGCTGCAAAAGATGTTGGCCAAAAAATTCCAGTTATAGGAACCCTTGTTCAAAAGGATCATTCCAAATCGGCTACAATAAGTGATAAAGATGCAATCGAATTGCAAGGCCAAATAAAAGATAGAGAAGCGCAAATTTCTCAACTACAATCAAGTTTAGAAAATAAGAATAAAGATATTAAAGAGGCTGAACTAGAAAATATAAGACTTCAAAAAGAAATGGATGATATGACTAAAAGCCTTGCAAATAATAAGCGTGCTTTTAAAGACATTATTAAAACATATGAGACGATGTCACCAAAGAAGGTTGCTCCCATTCTTACTCAAATGAATGATAAAGAAGCTGTAAAAATTTTGAGTACAGTAAAGGCTGATACATTAGCCGCAATAATGGAAAATATGAATGCTAAGGATGCTGCAAAATATACACAGTTTTTAACAGATGGAATAGAGAAAAATAATTAATAACTATCATTTGAAGGGAGGTGAAAAAGTGCAGGTTGGTGGATTAGGGATGATAAATACGATGATTGCTGGTGAGAAAAGTTCCCCGGTAGCAAGTGGCTCTGGATTTGCAGGACTATTTGGTTCATTACTGAATACGCCAAATGTGTCTTCTGAGGTTGACTCCTTGAATCCACTGTTAAATGGATCAACAAATCAGGATCTTAAAGGCTTACTTGGTTTCTTGAATAATGAAGATGTTCTTGACTTGAAAGATGGCGTCAAACTTTTAGATCAAACATTGAATGCTGATGGTTCAGATCTTTTATCAAGTATCAAGGCTTTTCTAGGCCTCAATGACCAAGACGTAGCTGACATTCTAAAAAAACTTCAATCATTGTTAGCAAATAGTGCAGTTGATAAGGGAAAGAAAGCTGAAACGACTGACGAGAATCAGGCGGCTTCACATGTTGAAGTAACCACAGGGTCAAAGGAATTAGATGAACTACTAGCTTGTTTAAATCAAATTATTTCATTACCAATTCAAGATGTTTCTAAATTGACCAATAAGGACTTTAGTGAAGTAGTTAAGACTGTTAAACTCTATGAACTGCTAACCAAAAACCAAGATGGACAGGCAAACAATACGAAGGTAACAGATCTTATTCAGCAGACGATCCAAAAACTAGAGATATTGGTTGATCAAAATAAGGGTGCATCAAGGATAGAATATGTGCAAAAAACATTTAGCTCTTTAGCCACTGAATTACAGTCAATAAAGAATGCTGAAAAAGTACAGGATAAGAATCCGGTTCCATTTAAGCTAGATTCTACAAATGGGTTGGCACATTTACACCAAATGTCTAAACCTGAACAAATGGTGGTAATGCTTGAAAACGGTGGAAAACCTGTTTCAACTGAACAACTAATAAAGCAGTTTGAAAACATCTTGTCGAAAAGTCAGTTTTCAAATACCGGTGGAACACAACGGCTATTAATAAAGTTGAACCCTGAGAATCTTGGTTCTTTGAGAATAGAACTTATTCAGAAGGATTCTACAATTGTTGCAAGGATTATGACATCAACTGGAGCTGCAAAAGATGCCTTAGAGTCCCAATTGCAAGGACTAAAACACGCATTTAGCGCACAAAATATTCTGGTTGATCGGATTGAAGTTACCCAGCAGCAAGGGATGACCCAGCAAGAAAGATTCTTTCAAAAAGATCAGCACCAAGGTCAGCAAGGCGAAGGACAATCTCGCAGGGATCAAACAGACGATGGGGAATTTAATCAATCATTTGAAGAAGCACTTCTGAATACGGAAGTATAGGTGATCAATTATGACAAATACCATTAATTCATCTTATATGCTATCAAACTATCAAAATCAGCAAAGGAAAACAGGATCTAGTTCCTTAGGAAAAGATGACTTTTTAAAAATCCTAATGACACAATTACAAAACCAAGATCCATTAAATCCGATGCAGGATAAAGATTTTGTTGCACAAATGGCTACATTTTCATCACTTGAACAAATGACAAATATGAATAGTACCATTCAGAAGCTAGTTGATTCAGAACAACAAAATCAATTAATTTCATACAATCAATTTGTTGGAAAAGATGTTACTTGGCATAAATTAGCAACTTCTGATGATTCTAATGCCCCGCAAACTGTTGAACAAGGAACAGGTAAAGTGGTTTCCATTCAGTTTAAGGACAATAGTGTTCAATTTAAATTGGAGGATGGAACAACTTTAGATCCAGCTAATATTTCTCAAGTAAATGAAACAACGACTGAAAATTCTTTACTACAAGCAAGCTTGCTAATAGGAAAAAAAGTAACGTATTTAGATGAGCAAAAAGAAGAACGATCTGCGATGGTTAAATCTGTGTCATTTAAAGATGGAAAAACCTTGTTTCAATTAGATGATGAACTAAACACAAAAATTAGTTCACAACAGATGACGAAAATTGAATAAGTAAAGGATGTGGTAGTATGGACAAGCCTGTCTTTAGATCGGTTCTAACAAAACCGGTAAATACCCATCAACTTCGTTCAGGTACAACCAAAAGTCAAGGTACAGATACATTTTCACATCATTTGCAAACTGCAATGCAGATTGAAGGGAAATTAACAATCAGTAAGCATGCAAGTGAACGGATGCAACAAAGAGGAATTGAAATTCCTGATAGTCGCTGGAAACAAATTGAAAGTAAGATTCAAGATGCAAAGAAAATGGGAGTGAATGATTCTCTGGTACTGCTGGATAATGCAGCACTAATTGTCAGTGCTAAAAATCATACGGTTATAACAGCGATGGACCGACATGAGGCTTCAACTCAAATTTTCACGAACATAAACGGAACAATTGTACTAGATTAATTTTTAGGCTGGACCAATTATAGGAGGCCTGAGCTGTGGACTGATAGAAGCAGCTCATTATGAAGGGAGAATTTAAATATGTTACGTTCATTGTACTCTGGTATTAGTGGTATGAAAAACTTTCAAGCAAAGCTAGACGTAATTGGTAATAACATTGCCAATGTCAATACTTTTGGATTTAAAAAAAGTCGTGTAACTTTTAAAGATACGATGAACCAAACGATTGCTGGTGCAACAGCTGCCCAGACCACTCGTGGTGGTAAAAATCCTATGCAAATCGGATTAGGCTCTACCCAATCAACAATAGACACGATTCATACAGGTGGTAGCTTGCAAACAACCGGCCGTTCATTAGACCTTGGTGTTGATGGGGATGGCTATTTTGTGGTCAAGCAAGGGAATGCTCAATTTTACACTCGAGCTGGTAACCTTTACCTAGATGACAATGGTACCCTTGTGAATGCAGATGGTTTGAAGGTGCAGGCTTACCAATATGACCCATCAGGGAAAATCACAGGTACTTACGGAGATGTAGCTGTTAATGTTAATGCTACCTTACCAGCGACCAAAACAGATTCCATTACTATCTCTGGAAATTTAGATAAAAACACAATTATTGGTGATGTGTATACACAACAAGTAAAGGTTGTTGATGATGCAGGTAAGGCACAGACCATTGATGTCAATTATAAAAAGACTGCTGCAGACAAATGGGATGTTTTTTACAATAAACCTACTACAGGTATAAAGGATGCTACTATTGATTTTTCTGTGGCAACTCCTACGGTATCGCCAGCAATAATTAATCCATTTCCAGTTACAGGTTTAACAGGAAATGTCACTGTTTCCCTGCAAGGATTGACCCAAACCGCTGGGGCAGGAACGTCAGTTATTTCTGACCCTAATGGATACACAGAAGGTAAACTTGAAAGCTTTAGTATTGGATCGATGGGTGAGATAAGTGGTGTTTACTCAAATGGCGAAATTTCAAAGATTGGTCAGCTTGCACTAGCAAAATTCAGTAATGCATCTGGCTTGTCTAAAACGGGAGGGAACCTCTTCCAAGAAACGGTGAACTCAGGAACACCAGATATTAAGGCAGCGGGCGATGGACGTGGAACAATCCAATCGGGTTCACTCGAAATGTCCAACGTTGACCTTTCAGAAGAATTTACAGAAATGATCATTGCTCAACGTGGTTTCCAGGCTAATACAAAGATCATTACGACATCTGATGATATTTTACAAGAATTAGTTAACTTAAAACGATAGGTTAGGGAGGAACAGGGCTTTTAGGATTCCTATGGCCCTGAAAATGTCATGATTAAAGTAACCCGCCTGAATGGGAAACCATTTATCTTAAATGCGATTTTTATTGAAACAATCGAGTCCTTTCCTGATACGACAATCACATTATCAAACGGTAAGAAATATGTCGTAAAGGAAACAGAAAAGGATGCATTACGGTTGGTTAGGGAATTCTATCAATCTGTTAACATTCTTGGGATGCAGCAATCCGAGGAGGTAGAGGGAGATTAAAAACAAGCTGCTTAGAACGATGTTAATTATTCTAGTTTCAATAGCACTTATTGGTGGTGGTGCTGCCTACTATGTTATCCATAAAGGGCAAGAGAGCAAGGATCCATCCATCGATGATATCTTAAAAACTTCTGTTGATGTTGCTGAGATTACAACAAATCTTAAAGGTGATGACTACATTAAGATTTCGTTCAAAATCCAAACTGATAGTAAGGCTGCAAAGGATGAACTTACAAAACGGGATTTCCAGGTTAAGAACATTATTATTGAGGAGCTCTCTGAAAAGAAAGCACATGATCTTCAAGGAAAAGTTGGTAAGTTACAGCTTGAAAATATGTTGAGATCTAAAATCAATGAATTGATGCAGGATGGAAAAGTTGTGAAGGTGTATATTACCGAATCTCTCCTCCAGTAAAGACTCGAAAAATTTGAATTAGACCAAATATGGAGGTGAGGAGGCTTGTCTGGAGAAGTATTGTCCCAAAGTGAAATTGATGCTTTATTGTCTGCATTATCGACGGGTGAGATGGATGCAGATGAACTGAAAAAAGAACAATCAGAGAAAAAGATTCGAGTGTATGATTTTAAAAGAGCACTTCGATTTTCGAAGGATCAGATTCGTAGTTTAACAAGGATACATGAAAATTTCGCAAGATTGTTAACAACCTTTTTTTCTGCTCAGCTTCGAACGTATGTACAAATAACCGTTGCTTCGGCAGATCAGATTCCTTATGAAGAATTTATTCGATCTATCCCGAAGATGACCATTTTAAATGTTTTTGAAGTACAGCCATTAGATGGAAGAATCCTAATGGAAGTCAATCCGAATATTGCCTATGCAATGCTCGATCGTTTGTTAGGCGGGCGTGGATCAAGTGTTAATAAAATTGATAATTTAACCGAAATTGAAACGAAAATCATGTCTAACACATTTGAACGAGCAATTGAAAATTTACGAGAAGCATGGGCAGCATTATGTGAGATTGACCCAATGTTAACAGATTTTGAAGTCAATCCTCAATTTCTTCAAATGGTTTCACCAAATGAAACGGTTGTGGTTATTTCCTTAAATACAGTAATTGGAGAAACCAGCGGTATGATTAATATTTGCATCCCGCATGTGGTTCTTGAACCGATTATTCCAAAGCTATCAGTACATTACCAGATGCAATCTGAGAAGAAAGAAAGAGAGCCAGAGAAAATGGCTCTCATTGAAAAGAGTATTCAGAGAGCAGATGTTCAGATTTCATGTGAGCTTGGTTCATCTGATATTTCTATTCAAGATTTTCTCATGTTAGATGTCGGGGATGTCATTGAGCTAAATCAGAAAATTGATCAACCATTGATCTTGAAAATTGGCGAGATTCCAAAATTTATTGGACAACCAGGAAAAACAAACAAAAAATTAGCCATTCAAGTATTGGATACATTGAAGGGGGTCCATTCCTATGATGAGCGGTGACATGCTCTCTCAAGATGAAATTGATGCTTTATTACGGGGAACAGATGATGATGAAAGCTCTGAATCTATTGACCCAACAAACTTTGAAGACCTCCTTACCTTAATGGAAAAGGATGCATTAGGGGAAATCGGTAATATTTCCTTTGGCAGTTCAGCAACAGCCTTGTCTACTCTATTAAATCAAAAAGTAGAAATCACAACGCCAACTGTTGCAGTTGTTTCTAAAGAAAACCTCAGTGATGAGTTCCCGATTCCATATGTGGGAATCCAAGTAAGTTACACACAAGGATTTTCTGGTAGCAATGTACTGGTAATTAAACAAAGTGATGCAGCTATAATTGTTGATTTAATGTTAGGTGGAGAAGGAACAAACCCATCTGAATTAATGGATGAAATTCAATTAAGTGCTGTACAAGAGGCAATGAATCAAATGATGGGGTCTGCGGCAACATCAATGTCAACGGTATTCAATAAAAGGGTGGATATTTCACCACCTACAATTAATGTCCTTGATATAGAGCATGGTCAAGGAACAGATCAATTACCTGATGATGAGTTGTTTGCGAAAGTTTCCTTTCGTTTAAAAGTTGGCTCATTAATTGATTCAACCATTATGCAACTTTTACCACTTGATTTTGCTAAAGAACTTGTAAATGAATTAATGAATCCAACTCAATATAAAACTGAAGAACCTACTCAATATTCTAAAGATAGTTCTTCTGAAATAATTACAAATTCAGGTAATCAACAGCATTTTAATGAAATAGCTGGAGAAACAAATACAGGTTTCTCTTCTAATCAATCAAGTAACATGTACCAGCATGAGGGAGAGGGCATAAATCCGTATCCTCCTCAAGCACGGCCTGCTGCTCAGCAGTATCAGCAGCACCCTGGATACCAAAGTGGACCACAGCATATTGGAACCGCTTTTCACGGGGCAGAACAGCCAAGTGTGCAGCCTGCGGTATTTTCAACCTTTGAGCCTCAACAGATACAGGGAACAGATACAAAAAATTTAAGTATGCTCTTAGATATTCCACTGCAAGTGACGGTCGAACTTGGAAGAACAAAGAGGACCGTACAAGAAATATTAGAAATTTCATCTGGATCGATTATTGAATTGGACAAGCTTGCTGGGGAACCGGTTGATATTCTCGTAAATAGCAGGTTAATCGCCAAGGGTGAAGTGGTTGTAATTGATGAAAACTTTGGGGTAAGAGTTACAGATATTATTAGTCAAACAGACAGATTAAAAAACTTACGATAACAAACTGGGGGTATATAAGATGGCACATAAGATATTGATTGTAGATGACGCAGCATTTATGAGAATGATGATCAAGGATATTTTAAGCAAAAACGGTTATCAGGTAGTAGGTGAAGCAGCCGATGGTGCTCAAGCAATTGAAAAATACAAAGAGTGTGCTCCTGATCTAGTTACAATGGATATAACTATGCCTGAAATGGACGGGATTACCGCGCTTAAGGAAATTAAAAAAGTAAATCCAAATGTTAAGGTTATTATGTGTTCTGCAATGGGTCAGCAGGCAATGGTTATTGATGCAATTCAAGCAGGGGCAAGAGATTTTATTGTAAAGCCCTTTCAGGCTGATCGTGTCCTAGAAGCTATTTCGAAAGTATTGAGTTAGGAAAAAATAATTAGAGGGTGTAGCGCCTTGTTTAACATTCAAAAATGGTTAAAAGTAGCGCTTATCGTTTTCATTGCTCTGCTTAGCACAGGACAAGTTGCTTTTGCAGAGCCAATGAACAATAGTGTAAAAGACTACTATAAACATCCAGAAAAATATAATGAAAAAGACATTGCTCCAACTAAAAAATCTGTTAAAGCACAAGAATCAGATAAAATAGGTATAACATTTTGGGATTTCCTAAGGATGATTTTTGCCACCATTTTTGTGATAGCCCTTATCTATTTCCTGTTGAAGTTTATCAATAAGAAAAGCAAGGTATTTAAATCGACTCAGCTTGTGGAGAACTTAGGAGGAACAACTCTTGGAGCGAATCGATCCGTTCAGATAGTGAAAATTGGTAATCAATTATTTATTGTTGGCGTGGGTGAAAACGTACAGTTGTTGAAAGAAATTGACGATCCAGAAGAACATCGCCAAATCCTCACAGATTATAATAGCAAAATGGAACAACTAGTTCAGCCAAGCGATATTGTGACAAAGATAATTGAAAGAACGAAGAAATGGCAAGTGTCAAAAGATGAAAATGCTACTTTTTCATCCCTTTTTAAGAATCAACTTGAAGAAATTTCGAAGGGGAGAAAAAGGTTATTTGATGATATGGAGAAGAAAGGGCCAAACAAACAATGAACCAATTCATGGAATTTTTCAACAGCAGTGCACCAGAGAATGTATCAACTTCAGTTAAGTTACTGCTGCTTCTTACCGTGTTATCGATAGCTCCAAGCATTTTAATATTAATGACATGCTTTACGAGAATTGTGATTGTTCTTTCCTTTGTCAGAACGGCGCTTGCTACCCAGCAAATGCCGCCAAACCAAGTCATTGTCGGACTATCCTTGTTTTTAACTTTTTTTATTATGGCACCAACCTTTCATGAGGTAAATCAAAAAGCACTAACACCGTTGTTCAATGAAAAAATAACACTCGAACAAGCTTATGACCGCGCTTCAGAACCATTTAAAGATTTTATGAGCGCACAAACAAGGCAGAAAGATCTAGCATTATTTTTAGATTACGCAAAGGTAGATAAGCCTAAATCCATTAAGGATATACCCTTAACAGCACTAGTCCCAGCATTCGCCATTAGTGAAATAAAAACAGCCTTTCAAATTGGATTTATGATCTTTATTCCATTCTTGGTCATCGATATGGTGGTTGCGAGCATTCTAATGTCAATGGGAATGATGATGCTACCGCCTGTAATGATATCACTACCATTTAAAATACTCCTATTTGTAATGGTTGATGGATGGTATTTAGTTGTAAAGTCTCTATTAGAAAGCTTTTAAGCAGGTGAAGTAAAAATGAGTTCAGAATCAGTTATAGCAATAGCGGAACGTGGAATCTACACGGTATTAATTGTTTGTGGACCACTTATTTTAATAGCATTAGTTGTTGGATTGCTCATTAGTATTTTCCAAGCAACAACGCAAATTCAAGAGCAAACACTTGCATTTGTACCGAAAATTGTGGCTGTCCTTTTAGGAGTTGTGGTCTTTGGACCATGGATGTTAAGTCATATGCTTTCATATGCAAAAGAAATTTTCTCTAATTTAACAAGATTTGTAGGATGAAATTATGAATGAATTGCTGCCACAGTTCCCTGCATTCTTATTAATTTTTGTAAGAGTTACTTCGTTTTTTTTAATGATGCCGATCTTTTCATACCGCACAATACCGACAGTGCACAAAATAGGGTTTGGATTTTTCCTTTCCTGGCTTATCTTTTATGCAATCCATCCACCGTTACTCGAAATTAATGGTCCCTTTTTTTTTCTCATTATTAAAGAGGCCTTGGTGGGCCTAATAATCGGCTTTGTTGCATATTTGATTTTAGCTGCCATCCAAATAGCCGGTGGGTTTATTGATTTCCAATTGGGCTTCGCAATTGCAAATGTCATTGATCCGCAAACAGGAGCACAAAGCCCATTGATGGGACAATATTTGCATACAATTGGTCTATTATTATTGCTTTCTATTAATGGCCATCATTTATTAATCGATGGTATTTATAATAGCTATCATTTCATTCCAATTAATCAAGCATGGCTTCCGCTTGGTAGTAAAGATGTAATTGAATTTATGCTTAGATCTTTTGGTTCCATGTTCATTATAGCTTTCCAAATGTCCATTCCAGTTGTGGGTTGTCTTTTTTTAGTTGATGTTGCACTAGGCATTGTTGCTAGAACCGTCCCGCAGCTAAACATTTTTGTAGTTGGTATCCCAGTAAAAATTGTAGTAGGTTTTATTCTAATTATTGCTGGACTGGGAGTTATGATGACAGTTGTTTCCAGTTTGTTTGAGACAATGCTCTATACCATGCGTGGAATGCTTGAGTTGCTTGGGGGTTCGTAGATGAAGCTTTATTCAGTTGACTTACAATTCTTTTCCGGAGAAAAAACAGAAAAGGCAACCCCTAAAAAAAGGCAGGAAGCTAGAAAAAAAGGGCAAACAGCTAAGAGTCAAGATATTAATACAGCAGTTGTACTTCTTGCGGTCTTTTTTTTCATGTCAATGGCTGGAGGTTTTATGAAAAAGGGGATTTTTACATTATTTGAAAATTCCTTTCAAGGGAACTTACGTATGGACTTAACAGAAGGTAACATTCAAGGTATGTTTTTGGGTATATTGAAGGAGCTTGCCATTTATATCGGTCCCATTTTATTAGTTGCATTACTTGCTGGAGTTATTTCGAATTTTTCTCAAGTAGGGTTTATGTTTACAAGTGAAGCGATTCAGCCAAAGTTAGAAAAAATTAACCCAATAAGTGGCTTTAAAAGAGTTTTTTCCATGAGGGCAATTGTGGAATTAATGAAGTCAATCTTAAAAATTGGTTTTATTGGTATCATTACTTTTTCAGTTTTGTGGAAAAGGATGGATGAAATTCTTGTCCTTTCTCAAAAGTCGATTGGATCAGCGCTAGCAACCTTAAGTAGTTTAACCATTCAAATGGGGTTATTTGCTTCGGGTGCACTTCTCTTTTTAGCAATTTTGGATTTTCTCTATCAGAAATTTGACTTTGAAAAGAATATTCGAATGTCGAAACAGGACATTAAGGATGAATATAAAAATACAGAAGGTGACCCTCTCATTAAATCACGCATCAAGCAAATGCAACGGGAGATAGCCATGCGCCGAATGATGCAAGAGGTACCAAAAGCGGATGTAGTAATAACAAATCCAACTCATTTTGCCATTGCAATTAGATATGATGAATCTAAGCGGGATGCTCCCTTTGTAGTAGCTAAAGGGGTTGACTTTATCGCCCAAAAAATTAAAATGGTTGCCAAAGAAAATGATGTCATGACAGTTGAAAACCGACCGTTAGCTAGAGCATTATATAGCCAAACAGAAATTGGTGATGCCATTCCAGAAGAGTTTTTTAAAGCGGTAGCAGAAATCCTTGCATTTGTATATAAAGTAAAAAACAAGATTTAAGTTTAGTAGGTAAGCAGCTGGGTTTGAAGGAGAGAATAGTATGAAAGCAAGAGACCTATCAGTATTGCTAAGTGTTATATTAATCATCGCTATGTTAATCATACCATTTCCAACATGGCTACTTAGTATATTGATTATTTTAAATATCACTTTGGCATTATTAGTATTACTTATTTCAATGAATATGACAGAACCTCTCCAA
Organism: Neobacillus sp. PS3-40; assembly: GCF_030915485.1. Classification (GTDB taxonomy): domain Bacteria; phylum Bacillota; class Bacilli; order Bacillales; family Cytobacillaceae; genus JAUZPL01. The sequence goes on from NZ_CP133266.1 coordinate 3,738,090, forward strand.
TTTTCTGTTTTCCCATCCCTATTGCTATTATTAACATTGTTTCGGCTTGGTTTAAATGTTTCAACAACAAGAGCTATTCTTTCACATGGGGATGCTGGCGGCGTCGTAGAAACATTTGGAACATTTGTTGTTGGCGGAAATATTATTGTTGGTCTTGTTTTGTTTTTAATTTTAATAATTATCCAATTTATCGTTATTACAAAAGGATCTGAGCGTGTATCAGAAGTCGCTGCACGGTTTACGCTAGATGCGATGCCCGGTAAACAAATGAGTATTGATGCTGATTTGAATGCTGGTATGATTTCTGAAATTCAGGCTAAAGAACGTCGTGAAAAGGTAGGCCAGGAAGCAGACTTTTACGGGGCAATGGATGGTGCTAGTAAATTTGTAAAAGGTGATGCCATCGCTGGAATTATTATTGTTATTATTAACCTTACAGTTGGTATCATTATTGGTATGCTGCAACAGGGAATGGGTATTGCTGAAGCAGCTAAACACTTTTCTTTATTGACCGTTGGGGATGGTATTGTCAGCCAAATACCTGCATTGCTTATTTCGACAGCAACAGGGATTGTTGTAACAAGAGCAGCGTCTGATGGAAATCTAGGGAAAGATATCACTTCCCAGCTCTTAGCTTATCCACAAATGCTTTATGTTGCAGGTGGAACGATTCTCCTTTTGGGACTATTTACCCCTATAAATGATATTTTGACAATTCCTGTTGCAGGTTTGCTAGGATTTGGTGGTTATATGTTATCAAGGGTTCCAGCGCCTAATAAAGAACAACTCCAACAGCAAGAGGACGAAATTCAAACAGATGAAATGAAAAGCCCTGAGAGTGTAATAACACTCTTAAATATGGATCCAATTGAATTTGAGTTTGGATATGGGTTGATTCCAATCGCTGATACAAATCAAGGCGGCGATTTATTAGATCGGATTGTAATGATCCGAAGGCAGCTTGCTATTGAACTTGGTTTAGTGATCCCTGTTGTAAGAATTCGTGACAACATTCAACTCCAGCCTAATGAATATCGTCTAAAAATAAAAGGGAATGAAATGGCTAGAGGAGAACTTCTTCTTGATCATTATTTAGCCATGAGCCCGGGGATCGAAGATGAATCAATAGAAGGAATAGATACGATAGAGCCGTCATTTGGCCTCCCAGCTAAATGGATTACGGAAGAGATGAAGGAACGAGCAGAAATTTTCGGTTATACCGTAGTTGATCCTCCTTCCGTTGTTTCAACGCATATTACTGAAGTAATTAAAGCGAATGCTCACGACTTATTGGGAAGACAAGAGACAAAACAACTAACAGACCATTTAAAAGATGGTTATCCAATCCTTGTTGAAGAAGTAACGCCATCACCACTCTCAATTGGTGATGTTCAAAAAGTACTCGCGAAACTATTGAAAGAGAACGTGTCGATTCGCAACCTACCGATAATCTTTGAAACTCTCGCAGACTTTGGTAAAGTAACAAGTGACACGGATATTCTTGCCGAATATGTCAGACAAGCATTGGCACGTCAAATTACCAATCAACATGTTGGTCAAGGGGCGATGTTAAAGGTTGCAACCTTGTCTGGGAAAATAGAAAAAACAATTGCTGATGCGATTCAACAAACCGAGCATGGAAACTATTTATCATTGGATCCAAGTATTTCCCAAAGAATATTAGAGTCGATTGCATCCCAAGTTGAGCAATTTTCTATGCTAGAACAATCACCAATAGTGCTTTGCTCGCCGGCTGTAAGGATGTATGTTAGACAGCTTACAGAACGTTATTTTCCGAAAGTACCAATACTGTCTTATAATGAGTTGGAAGCAAATGTGGAAGTACAAAGCGTTGGGGTGGTGAATATGGATTGAAAATAAAAAAGTTTACAGCGAGTTCCATGCCTGATGCGATGAAAACTGTCAAAAATGAGTTAGGAAATGATGCTGTCATTTTAAATTCACGGATCGTTTTTACAGGTGGAATCTTAGGATTCTTTCGAAAAAAAAGTTTCGAAGTAATTGCGGCAGTTGATCAAAAAGTGCAACAAGATATAAAACCAATTCTTAAAGAAAAGCCGAAAATGGCAGTGCATGTTCCTGCAAATATAGCGAAGGAACAAATGATAGTGAAACAAGAAAAGCCGAACAGTCAAATTTTATCCAGTTCAAAACAGACAGAAAATATATTAAAGGAAATTAATGAATTAAAAACGCTGATCAAATCATCTCAATCTGATTCTGGACAAATTCTGTCAGCCTATCCACAACCAATACAAGAAATTCAAACTTTAATGCATCAACATGAATTCTCACCATCATTGAAAGAGAAATTCACTTTATCCATGATGGAAAAATGGTTTTCTAGTAACTCAAATAATGCGAACGAGGATTTGCTGGGTCAGTTCAAAGAAGAAATTACTCGTTTTTTATTGGACAAACCTTTTGGAGGTATTTCATTTACGAAAAAGTATGTTAATGTCATTGGACCCACAGGGGTAGGCAAAACAACAACATTAGCTAAAATTGCGGCAGACTGTATATTGAACCATAAGAAGAAGGTTGCTTTTATTACAACAGATACGTATCGGATTGGCGCAATTGAACAACTAAAAACATATGCACAAATCCTCAATGTCCCAGTAGAAGTTTGCTATAGCCTTGAAGATTTCCAAACTGCAAAGAAAAAATTCACAGCCTACGACGTTATTCTTATTGATACAGCGGGGCGTAATTTTAGAAATAAAAAATACATTGAAGACTTACATCAAGTGATTGATTTTAATTTAGAGGTGGAATCTTTCCTCGTTTTGGCCCTAACGGCAAAACAAAAAGATATGGAAGACATTTACCAACAATTTTCTTCTATCCAAATAAATAAATTTATTTTTACAAAAGTTGATGAAACATCTGCTTATGGATCGATGATGAACATGGTTGAAAAATTCAACATAGGTGTAGCGTATATTACAACAGGACAAAATGTCCCTGATGATATGATTCCCGCAAGCCCTGAGGCTATTGCGAGTTTAATTACTAGTGGTCTACCGACATGAGGGACCAAGCGGAAAACTTACGAATTAAGTTGATGGGACATGCAGCGAAGACAAACACAAAAGCTATTGCGGTCGTAAGTGGAAAAGGTGGGGTTGGAAAGTCGAATTTTTCATTAAATTTTTCAATTACACTGTCAAAACGTGGATTTCGTGTTTTATTATTCGACATGGATGTTGGGATGGGCAATCTTGATATTTTAATGGGAAGATCTTCAGAAAAAACAATCGTCGATTACTTAAGGGGTTCGTCCGATTTAAAGGATATTATAATGAATGGGCCAGAAGGAATTAAGTATATTGGTGGAGGAACAGCCCTTAGTCAGCTAGTGGAAATGAATCGTTTAGCTGATTTGGCTGACGAATTGGATACTTTTTTGGGTGAATATGATTTTCTTATTTTTGATATGGGAGCTGGCGTTAACGAAGATTCTTTGAAATTTTTATTATCTGTGCATGAAATCTTTGTTGTTACTACTCCAGAACCTACTTCAATAATGGATGCATATTCAACAATGAAATATCTACACTTGCTTGATCCTAGTCTCCCATTTTATATTGTTGCAAATCGAGTTCAATCTATCAAAGAAGGAAAAGAAACGATTAATAGACTCACAAATGTATTGAAAAAGTTCCTGGATAAGGAGCCATTATATTTAGGGGTTTTACCAGATGATCGGACTGTTCAACAGGCAGTAAAGAGGCAGATTCCTTTTATAACTTTTAATCCTAAGTCATTGATCTCAAGTGCGCTAGAGGATCTAGTTAACCGCTATGTTCAGCAAAAAACACAAGAAACAGTATCATATACATCTATATCATTTGTGTCAAAGTTAAAGAAATTTCTCTTTGAAAGGTAGAGTATGAATATGGAAAAAATAAAGGTTCTTGTCGCTGATGATTCGGCATTTATGAGAAAGCTAATTCAGGATATTCTTTCAATGTCTAGTCAAATTGAAATAGTCGGTACAGCTCGTAACGGTGAAGATGTGATTAAAAAGATCAAAAATTTGAAACCAGATGTTGTGACTATGGATGTTGAAATGCCTATATTAAATGGGATTGATGCCTTGAAGATAATAATGAAGGATGCACCCGTTCCGGTTGTTATGCTCTCAAGTACGACTCAAAAGGGAGCAGATAATACACTCCTTGCTATTCAATACGGTGCAGTCGATTTTATCGCAAAACCATCGGGTTCGCTTTCTCTTGATCTAGCAAAAATTAGTGGAGAAATAATTGAGAAGGTTATTTCAGCAAGCAAAGCGAATTTACGCAGTCTTTCTAGCAATACTAGAGAGAAAAAAATATTTTCTTCACAAATACCAAATTGTAGTAAAATAGAACTAAATACAAGATTAGTCTGGGAAAGTACAACAAAGAAAATTATTTGTATTGGGACATCAACTGGTGGCCCAAGAGCCCTGCAAGCGGTACTAACCAAACTCCCAGCAGATCTTAGAGCACCACTGCTAATTGTTCAGCATATGCCGCCAGGGTTTACAAGATCATTGGCAAGCCGACTTGATTCTTTATCAAAAATTACAGTTAAGGAAGCAGAAAATGATGAACTCTTGGAAAATGGTACAGCCTATATTGCTCCTGGGGGATACCATTTAACTGTAAAGAGAAGTGCTAGGGGGCTTGTTATTCAACTTGATCAGACACTTCCAATAAATGGGCACCGTCCATCTGTTGATACATTGTTTGAGTCTATTAGTAAAATTGCGGATTATGCGAAAATTGCTGTTATTATGACTGGGATGGGAGCGGATGGGTCCAAGGGTTTAATCCACTTGAACAACTCTGGAAAATTAAAAGTAATTGCTGAATCAATAGATTCTTCCATTGTTTTTGGGATGCCAAAAGCAGCTATTTCTACCAATCTAGTCAATGAAGTACAGAATGTAGAGGATATCGCAAAAACTATTTTAAAATATGTTTAACACTTAGGGGTGATGGTGCATGGATATGAATCAATATTTAGAAATTTTTATTGAAGAAAGTAAAGAACACTTGCAAGCATGCAATCAACATTTGTTGGAATTGGAAAAAAATCCAGATAATCTAGCAATTGTTAATGAAATTTTTCGTTCAGCCCACACTCTCAAAGGGATGTCGGCTACAATGGGCTATGAGGATTTAGCAAGCCTAACACATCAGATGGAGAATATTCTTGATGCCATTCGCCAATCACAGCTCCCAGTAACAGCTGAACTAATTGATGTTGTATTTTCAGCAACAGATCACTTAGAAGAAATGGTACAGTCTATTTCTGAAGGTGGAGATGGGAAATGCGATGTTACCGAAGTAATTCAGAAATTAAAGCAATTAGAAAAAGGGGAAAAACCAGTTCAATCAGTTACTGTTAAAGAAATAGCTGCTACTACAGAATTGAAGAACTCGACAAAAAGTATTTACGATGAATTTGAATTGACTGTTTTACAGCAATCTACAGAGCAAGGATTTCATACATATGAAATTACGGTTACATTAAGAGAGGACTGTTTACTGAAAGCTGCAAGGGTATATATGGTTTTTGGTGTGCTAGAGAATGTTGGAGAAGTGATTAAAAGCAATCCAACAGTTGAACAGCTTGAAGAAGAACAATTTGATCAGGAATTTACAGTTACTTTTGTAACAATGGAACAAGAAAATACCATTAAACAGAAGGTCATGAATGTTTCCGAGGTTAAAAACGTTGAGGTTGTTCCATTTTCTACTAACGAAATGCGGAAGCAATTTGTTAAGTTGAAGGAAGAATTTGAACAGCCTATACAAGTAGAAAATAACGAAATGGAAACAATGGAAACAGTAGAACTTCTCACTGAAGAAACAAAGAAGCCTACTCAAAAGGCAAACTTAGCTAATAAAACGATTCGAGTAAATATCGAGAGATTAGATATTTTGATGAATTTATTTGAAGAACTAGTTATAGACAGAGGGAGACTTGAACAGATTTCCCGTGACTTAAACAATCAGGAGCTTCATGAAACGGTAGAAAGAATGTCTAGAATTTCAGGAGACTTGCAAAATATTATTTTAAATATGCGCATGGTTCCTGTTGAAACCGTTTTTAATCGTTTTCCACGTATGGTTCGTCAACTAGCAAGAGATTTAAATAAAAAAATCAATCTTGAGATTATTGGTGCAGAAACTGAGTTAGATCGAACTGTTATTGATGAAATTGGCGATCCGCTCGTTCATTTATTACGTAATGCTATTGATCATGGGATTGAAACGCCTAGTCTCAGAAAATCAAAAGGGAAAATAGAAGAAGGAAATGTTTACTTAAAGGCATACCATAGCGGTAATCACATCTTCATTGAAATTGAAGATGATGGTGCAGGTATAAGTAGAGAGAAAGTATTAGCAAAAGCAATTCAAAATAAGATTATTTTTCCACAAGCTGCTGATACTCTAACAGATAGACAGGTGTACGAGCTCATATTTGCATCTGGTTTCTCTACTGCAGAAAAAATTTCTGATGTCTCAGGTCGTGGTGTTGGGCTTGATGTTGTTAAAAATACAATTGAGTCTCTTGGTGGTTCAGTATCTGTTGATTCTAATTTAGGAAAAGGTTCGGTATTTTCCATTCAATTACCATTAACGTTGTCAATCATTTCAGTCATGCTAGTTGGTATCCAGAATGAAAAGTTTGCTATACCACTATCTTCTATTATTGAAACAGCTATTGTTAAAAAAGAGGATATTTTAAATGCTCATAATCAAAAGGTTATTGATTTCCGGGGTAAAGTTGTACCACTCCTTTTCTTAAAAGATATCTTTAAAGTACCTCCTGTAAAGGAAACCAATGATTTCTATTCTGTTCTCATTGTAAGAAAAGGAGAAAAAATGGCTGGATTTGTTGTTGATTCCTTTATTGGACAACAGGAGGTCGTTTTAAAATCACTTGGGAACTATCTTGCAAATGTCTTTGCAATCTCTGGAGCTACGATCCTTGGTGATGGGCAAGTTGCCTTAATTATTGATTCTAATGCTTTAATCAAATAAGTTACCAGAAACATAATCGTAAGGAGTGAGATAGCAGTGGTAGAGACATTAACCCAAGAACTTAAAATTATCGTTTTTCAACTAAAGGAAAAAGAATATGCTATACCGGTTGAACAGGTCCGATCCATTGAAAAAGAGCAGCATATTACGAGGGTTCCAGGTGTAGCTACGTATATAAATGGTGTGATTAACCTACGTGGGGTGGTAACTCCAATTGTAGATTTGGGAAAACGATTAGACCTAGGTGAAGCAGAAAAAACTGAAAATACTAGAATTATTATTGCTGTTTTCAATGAAATAGAAGTTGGCTTCATTGTAGATGCTGCTAATGATGTATTGGATATTCCTAGAGACTCTATTGAGCCGCCACCTGAAATTGTTGGTGGAACAGAGGAAGAGTATATCAATGGTGTTGTAAAGATCGGTAAAAGGCTTTTAATTTTGTTGGATCTTGAAATGGTGATGAATGGAGTTGCACAAGTAAATAGGATAGAAGGGAATTAGGGTATAAGGTAATGACATTTATAAATCAATTCACTACCGTGCATCTTGATTTTCTGAAGGAAATAGGTAATATTGGAGCAGGAAATGCAGCAACAGCTCTTTCAAAACTTCTGAATAAGAAAATTGAAATGAATGTCCCAGATGTTCGAATTGTTAGTTTTGATGAAATGGTTGAAATGGCAGGAGGAGCAGAAAATGTAGTAGCCAGCGTTTTTCTTCGAATTGAAGGAGATGCACCTGGTAGTATGTTCTTTGTTCTCCCCCTTCACCAGGCGAACCACTTTATAAAACAAATGATTGGGGATATACATTTTTCATTTGAGCAACCTCCCTATAATGAAATGGCACTTTCCGCTCTACAGGAATTAGGGAATATCTTAAGTGGTTCCTATTTAACGGCACTTTCTGATTTTACGCATATCTCTCTTTACCCGTCTGTTCCAGCATTAGAAATAGACATGGTAGGGGCTATTATTAGCTTTGGACTGATTGAACATTCGCAAGTAAGTGATTATGCAATCGTTATTGACACTGCTTTAAACGAAGAAGGCTTCGTAAGTACAGAAACTGTTAACGGCCATTTCTTTTTATTACCTGACCCTAATTCATTTAAAACTCTTTTTAAAGCATTAGGAGTTGAGGATAATGAATAATACCTTAAGTGTTGAAAAAGTGGGAATTGCTGATTTGAAACTTGTAAAAACCCCACAGCTTATTCGTACCTCAGGTTTAGGGTCGTGTGTTGGTGTTATCATATATGATTTTGAAAGAAAAATTGCGGGAATGGCACATGTAATGCTTCCCGAATCATCACTTGCAAAAGATAACAATTTCAATCCAGCAAAGTATGCGGATACTGCAGTTGAAAAACTCGTATCACTTCTTGTCGCCAACGGGGCGAAGGCTACATCTCTAAAAGCAAAAATGGCAGGTGGAGCACAAATGTTCCAATTTTCCTCGGCTAACGAATTAATGAGGATTGGACCAAGAAATGTTTCAGCGGTTAGAAATGAGTTAGATCGCTTTAATATCCATATAGTAAGTGAAGATGTAGGCGGAAACAGTGGGCGAACCATTGAATTTAACCCGACGAATGGAATACTTCTTATTAAAACGGTCAATAAGGGTACAAAAGAAATATAAAACAATTGGGAATGAATCTGATATTCGGTAAATTTTCACTTAATCTGTTGATTGATATATTTTACTTTAGTCACGCTAATGTGGGGGTGGTAATCATGGTTCAGGCATTTACAGAGGAAGAACAAGTATGCTGGCAAAAGTGGATTCAGGAAAGGGACATTAATGCTGGGAATTTCCTCGTCCAAAAGTATATGCCACTTGTTTCCTACCATGTTCAGCGGATCGCAGTCAGTTTGCCAAAGAATGTATCAAGGGATGACTTGCGTAGTCTTGGTTTGTTTGGATTATATGATGCACTAGAGAAATTTGATCATTCCCGAGATTTAAAATTCGATACATATGCATCTTTCCGGGTAAGAGGTGCGATAATTGATGGTTTAAGAAAGGAAGACTGGCTTCCAAGAAATACGAGGGAAAAAGCTAAGAAAATAGATTCAACCATTCAAATACTCGAACAGCGCTTGGGTGGTATTGTTACTGTTTCTGATATTGCAAAAGAACTCGATATGGACGTAGAAGAAATTCAGACTATAATGAATGAACAATTTTTTGCGAATATATTATCGATGGATGAACAGCCTTCAGACCAAGAAGATAGAGAAGGAACTTCTTTTATTTTAAAGGATGAGAAGGTTGACCTACCTGAAGAAATACTGGTGAAAAATGAGCAGATAGCTGAACTTTCTCTTTTAATTGAAGATTTAAGTGAAAAAGAGCAATTGGTTATTAGCCTTTTTTATAAAGAAGAGCTGACCTTAACTGAAATTGGACAAGTCATGAAGCTGTCAACATCAAGAATTTCACAAATTCATTCAAAAGCTCTTTTTAAGCTAAGGCATTCATTATTAAAAATCAATATATAAACGATTCGCCTATCTTAATAACGGGGTAGTGATCAGATGAGCCTTAAATTAATTGAAATGCAAATTGCCCTTCCAAGAACAGTTGACGCAGCTAAATTACATGAACAACTTTCCCATCGGGGGCAGCTTTCAAATGACCATGCATCTATGCAAATGAAACAAGAAGAAATAAAACTTAGATCTTCTGTAATTAAACAGGAGCAAAAAGACAAAGCAAATTTGCATCATGGTGGGCAAAATTCTGAAGGGGAAAACAAACAACCTGAACAAAGAACGAAAGATAGCCAGAATGAGGTTCAGCAGCCTGGAGATAAACATCCTTACAAAGGGAACTTCCTAGATTTTAGCGGATAGAGGGATAACATGACCACATTTCTGTTATTAATCAGCCTTTTATTAAATGGAGTGGCCATATTCTCGATTATTATCTTATTTGCGAGGCAAAATAGGCTATTAGAGGTTGAAAAAAGGCAAGAAAAGTTGATTAGAGACGTGGAAGAAATCATTTCTTCTTCCCTTTTTGAAATGAAAGAGGAGAATGAAGCATTCATCCAAAGGTTTAAAAAAATATCAAGTCAGACAACTACATCTGTTGTTTTTTCAAAACAGCCGAAAACAGATAAACCCATTTCAAATGATAATTCAGCTGAGTTAATAGCACCTGTTTGGGTTGAAAAAGCAGGATCAGGTTTTAAAAAACAAGCTGTAAAAGCTTACCAAACTTCTTCATTACCTCGAGAAGTAAATGTTCTTCATACAGCTAATGATGAGATCCTTTCTGAATTAAGCTACGAAGCTGAAAGGAAAAATGCTACTGATCAAAAAGTATCATCGGCTAAAGGTAAAGAAAATGAAACTTCTCAAATGTCTCATGAAGAGATTTATAGGGATCTTTTCGTAAATCAAGTTCTCATTTTGCAAAAAGATGGCTTAACTACTGAAGAAATTGCTAAAAAACTAGGTAAAGGCAATACTGAAATTGAACTTTTATTAAAATTTAGCAAAAAAGAATAGTAATAGTTGATTGTAAACATTACTTGTGCTATATTATTATCTGGTGTTAAAAACACACGCTCATGGATTTAAACAGATGGTGCTGTTTAATTACAGTTTTTGTTTAAGAATGAGATGAGCGGAGGAAGTAAAAACCATTAGGAGGAAAAAACATGTCAGTCATTTCAATGAAGCAATTACTTGAAGCTGGTGTACATTTTGGACACCAAACTCGCCGCTGGAACCCTAAGATGAAGAAATATATCTTCACAGAGCGTAACGGCATCTATATTATCGACCTTCAAAAAACAGTTAAAAAGGTTGAAGAAGCTTACAATTGGGTAAGAGAACTTGCTGGTAACGGCGGAACATTCCTATTTGTTGGTACTAAGAAACAAGCTCAAGACTCTGTTAAAGAAGAAGCAGCTCGTTCTGGTATGTACTTTGTTAACCAACGTTGGTTGGGTGGTACATTAACAAACTTCGAAACAATTCAAAAACGTATTAGACGTTTAAAAGATATCGAAAGAATGTCTGAAGATGGCACTTTCGAAGTATTACCTAAAAAAGAAGTTGTTCAATTAAAGAAACAACAAGAACGCCTTGAAAAATTCTTAGGCGGAATTAAAGATATGAAACGTCTTCCAGATGCTTTGTTCATTATCGACCCACGTAAAGAGCGCATCGCAGTTGCGGAAGCACATAAATTAAATATTCCTATCGTTGCTATTGTTGATACAAACTGTGATCCAGACGAGATCGATGTTGTAATCCCAGCAAACGACGATGCTATCCGTGCTGTTAAACTACTAACAGGCAAAATGGCAGATGCTATTTTAGAAGCTAAGCAAGGCGAAGAAACTGCAGAACCTGTTGCTGAATAATAAACGCTTTTAGAGAAATAAAAAGGTGATAAGAGGGAGCACCCTTTATCACCTTTTTTTAAAGATATTGTTTATCTCGACCTTGTAAGGTTAAATATGTGAATACATACAAAATATTAAGGAGGAAAAAATATTATGAATATTACTGCACAAATGGTTAAAGAACTTCGTGAAAAAACAGGCGCAGGTATGATGGACTGCAAAAAAGCACTTCAAGAATCTGATGGTGATATGGAAAAAGCAATTGATTTCCTTCGTGAAAAAGGGATTGCAAAAGCTGCTAAAAAATCAGATCGTATTGCTGCTGAAGGTATAACAGCTATTCAAGAAGAAGGCAATGAAGCTGTTATTCTTGAAGTAAACTCAGAAACAGACTTCGTTGCAAAAAACGAAGGCTTTCAAACTCTTGTTAAAGAATTAGCAACACATCTTTTAAAGAATAAGCCTGCAGATGTTGAAGAAGCTAATGCTCAAACAATGGATAATGGTGCAACAGTTTCCGACCATATCAATGCTGCAATTGCAAAAATCGGAGAAAAACTTTCTCTACGCCGTTTTGAAATTAAAACAAAAACAGATAATGATGCATTTGGTGCATATCTTCATATGGGTGGACGTATTGCTGTATTAACAGTTCTTGAAGGTACAACTGATGCTGCTTCAGCAAAAGACGTTGCTATGCATATCGCGGCATTAAATCCAAAATATGTATCTCGTGACGAAGTTTCACAGGAAGAAGTGGAACATGAGCGTGAAGTATTGACACAACAAGCTCTTAATGAAGGTAAGCCTGAAAAGATCGTAGCAAAAATGGTTGAGGGACGTCTTGGCAAGTATTTCGAAGATGTTTGTGTTCTTGATCAGTCATTCGTTAAAAACCCAGATCAAAAGGTTCGTCAATTTGTTGAATCTAAGGGTGCAACTGTACGAGAATTCGTTCGTTACGAAGTTGGAGAAGGTCTAGAGAAACGCGAAGAGAACTTTGCTGAAGAAGTAATGAACCAAGTGAACAAATAAAAAATAACATTTTCTTGTCATTTGCCATGATTATGGTGAATTTTCATGATGATTTGAGAAGGTTTATTATTGAAATAAGAAAATAGGGGACACGGTGTGTTCCCTATTTTTTAGAAAAATGAGTATTAATCCACAATTGGAGGTTTTTATGAGTAGCCCTAAGTATAAACGTGTTGTTTTAAAATTGAGCGGAGAAGCCCTAGCAGGTGATACAGGCTTTGGTATTAATCCAGCTGTTATTAAATCAATTGCAAGTCAAGTAAAGGAAATTGCTGAGCTTGGTGTAGAAATAGCAGTTGTTGTTGGTGGCGGTAACATTTGGCGTGGAAAAATCGGCAGTGAAATGGGAATGGACAGAGCGACTGCAGATTACATGGGGATGCTTGCAACCGTAATGAATTCTTTATCACTACAAGATAGTTTAGAACAGTTAGGGATTGAAACTCGTGTTCAAACTTCCATTGAAATGCGCCAAGTAGCTGAACCATATATTAGAAGGCGTGCAATTAGACATTTAGAAAAGAAACGTGTCGTAATTTTTGCTGCTGGAACAGGAAATCCTTATTTCTCAACAGATACAACAGCGGCACTTCGAGCAGCTGAAATCGAAGCAGAAGTTATTTTAATGGCCAAAAATAATGTAGATGGTGTTTATTCAGCAGATCCTCGTATTGATCAAAATGCTACTAAATTTGAGGAATTAACATTTCTTGATGTGATCAAAGATGGATTAGCTGTAATGGATTCAACAGCTTCTTCATTATGTATGGATAATGATATTCCACTTATCGTTTTCTCTATTATGGAACAAGGGAATATTAAACGTGTTATTACTGGTGAAAAAATCGGAACAATTGTTAGGGGGAAAAACTAATGCCAAAACAAGTTATCGCAAACACGAAAGAAAAAATGACAAAAGCGATTCAAGCCTATACAAGAGAACTCGCAAGTGTTCGTGCTGGAAGAGCCAGTGCCTCATTGCTCGATCGAATTATGGTAGATTATTATGGTGCTCCAACACCAGTCAATCAACTTGCTGGAATTTCTACTCCTGAAGCAAGGTTGCTTATTATCCAGCCATACGATAAAACGATTCTTGGTAGCATTGAAAAAGCAATTCTAAAATCGGATTTAGGACTAAACCCATCAAATGATGGCTCAATTATCCGAATTTCTATCCCACAACTAACCGAAGAGCGCCGGAAAGATTTGGTTAAAGTCATTAAAAAAGAGTCGGAAGAAGCAAAAATCGGCATTAGAAACATTCGCCGGGACGCAAATGATGATTTTAAGAAGCTAGAAAAAAATGGTGAGATTACAGAAGATGCTCTTCGCGGCTATTCTGAAGATATCCAGAAGCTAACAGATGAACATATAACTAAAATCGATAACATAACAAAAGAAAAAGAAAAAGAAATAATGGAAGTATAAATAGCTAAGGCCCTCTTTTTTTAGGGGGTTTTTTCTCTATTTTAGCTAAGCAGAATTTCTATCCGTAAATTCTGTTAGCGCATAAGGGCAACTATGCCTAATCATCGCCCTTAGGGGCGTGGCTCGCCAATTGGCGAGTTTTCTTTACTGGGATTTTAGTTTTTAAAGAAGACTATTCTTAATACATTTTTATTTACATAGGCTTTTATAGAGATATCTTTTTGCATTTTTGGTATGATAGTCACATGTGTACAAAGAATCTAACCCAATACATATCTAAAACAACAATGAAATTGTCTATTTTCGGAGGAAATGGATCACTTTATTTGGAGGAGCAATGTTATGTTTAATAAAATAAAGCTGTGGAGGAAAACACAAAAACCTTCCACACTCCGAGACAGAATAGAACAAGTTAAAAAGGCACAGATTCCGGACCATGTTGCCATCATTATGGATGGAAATGGTAGGTGGGCTAAAAAAAGGGCATTACCTCGGATTGCTGGCCACCATGAAGGGATGAAAGTAGTCCGTAAAATTACAAAGTTGGCAAATGAACTTGGAATTAAGACATTAACCTTATATGCGTTCTCAACAGAAAATTGGAAGAGACCAAAAAATGAAGTTGATTATTTAATGAAACTGCCAGAAGAATTTTTAGGATCCTTTCTTCCTGAATTAATTGAAGAAAATGTCCAAGTCCAAATGATGGGATATAAAGCAGAACTTCCATTACACACGTTGAATGCAATTGAAAAGGCAATTGCGGATACAAAAGAGAATAATGGACTCGTATTAAATTTCGCTTTAAATTATGGTAGTAGAGCTGAAATCCTTGATGCGGTTAAATGCGTCTTAAATGATTGTAAAAGTGGTATAATAAATGAGAATGCATTAGACGAAAAAACATTCTCATCCTATTTAATGACTTCGGAAATGGCGGATCCTGACTTATTAATTCGGACAAGTGGAGAAATCCGCTTAAGCAATTTTATGCTCTGGCAGCTCGCCTACACTGAATTTTGGTTTACAGATGTTTTGTGGCCGGACTTTTGTGCGGAGCATCTAATTGATGCAATTGAAGTTTTTCAAGGCAGGCAACGTAGATTTGGTGGAGTATAATCACATAATTGACCATTAGCATCTTTCCCATTGGCTATGCTAAAGCTCAATATAAAGCTCTAGTGCTAGTGGAATATTACTAGAGCTATATGAAGAAAAAGGTGTTGACTTAATAGATGAAGCAAAGAATTGTTACAGCAGTCATAGCAGCTGCAATCTTTTTACCGATTGTCTTTTTTGGTGGATTTCCATTTGTGTTATTGACGTACTTACTTGCATCCGTTGGATTGTATGAACTATTAAAGATGAGAAAGCTTAGTATTTTCTCCATTCCTGGAATTTTGTCACTATTGATGCTTTGGGTTATTCTATTCCCTAGCCAATATAATGATGCGCTTGTAACGTTTAATTATTCAAAAATAGAATTAGGAATTGCTCTAGTTTTATTGCTACTAACGTACTCAGTGATAACAAAAAATCGATTTTCTTTTGAAGATGTTTCCTTTATCATTCTTTCAGCACTCTATGTAGGAATGGGTTTTTATTTTTTCATTGATACACGCTTTGGTGGGCTCGTTTATATTTTCTATTCCTTATTTATAATATGGGCTACTGATTCAGGAGCATACTTTATCGGGAGAGCAATGGGGAAGAAAAAATTATGGCCTGAAATAAGTCCAAATAAAACTGTCGAAGGTTTTATTGGTGGAGTTGTATGTGCAGTGCTCATTGCCGTTCTGTTTGTTTTATTTACAAATATTAATGCAACTATCTTTTCATTAATTGGGATCACAATTGTTCTTTCCATTTTCGGACAAATTGGTGACTTGGTTGAATCAGCCTTTAAGCGCCAGTTTAATGTGAAGGATTCAGGCAACTTCCTACCTGGTCATGGGGGAATACTTGATCGATTTGATAGTTTATTGTTTGTATTGCCTTTATTGCACTTTTTTCACTTGTTTTAATAGTTAAATGCCTTACTAGCTAAAATGCGTTTTCTTTTTGGGAGTGGAGCTTTTTGAAAAAGATAAGTTTATTGGGTGCCACTGGTTCAATTGGCATTCAAACATTGGATGTCATAAAATTACATCCGACAGAATTTACATTAGTAGCCATGTCAGTGGGGAAAAATATTGAATTAACTAGAAGGATTATCATCGAGTTTCAACCAAAGCTTGTATCAGTAAAGGAAAAAGCTGACTTTGAAACATTGAAAGCTGAATTTCCACATACTAAGTTTTCATTTGGAGACGAAGGAATAATTGAGGTAGCAGTTTATAAGCATGCTGAAATCGTCGTAAATGCTGTTCTTGGCAGTGTAGGCTTAAATCCCACTTTACAGGCAATTGAAAGTGGAAAGATCATTGCACTTGCAAATAAAGAAACGCTTGTGACTGCAGGTCATCTTGTCATGGATGCAGCCAAAAAATTCAATGTACCTCTTCTTCCTGTTGATAGTGAGCACTCAGCTATTTTCCAAGCCCTGCAGGGTGAGAAAATGAAAAATATTGAACGGCTCATCATAACTGCATCAGGGGGAAGTTTTCGAGATCGAACGCGTCAAGAATTAAATGGTGTAACCGTAAAGGATGCTTTGAATCATCCCAATTGGTCGATGGGGGCAAAAATCACTATTGATTCTGCCACTATGATGAATAAAGGATTGGAAGTCATTGAGGCTCATTGGCTCTTTAATATCCCCTATGAAAAAATTGATGTATTGCTGCACAAGGAAAGTATCATCCATTCTATGGTTGAGTTCCAAGATAGCAGTATCATTGCTCAATTAGGTTCACCAGATATGAGAGTTCCCATCCAATTTGCACTAACCTACCCAGATCGGTTGCCGCTTCCTACATCAAAACGATTAAATCTGGCTGAGATTGGGAACCTGCATTTTCAAGAAATGGATTATGATCGTTTCCGCTGTTTACGTTTTGCGATTGAAGCAGGGAAAAAGGGCGGAACATTGCCAACAGTATTAAATGCAGCTAATGAAGTGGCTGTAGGGGCGTTTTTAGAGGGCAAAATCAACTTTTTACAAATAGAAGATTTGATTGAGGATGCGTTAAGCACTCATCAAAACATTGAAAACCCTAGCCTTGCTATTATTCAAGAGGTAGACAAAGAAACGAGACAATATGTACAAACACGTATATAAAAAAGCGTATGAGCCCAAGGAATAACGCTAGTAGGAATTCCAACATAAGGCTATGCAGCTCATGCTAGACATTATCAACGTTCCAAGCCTATACCAACTTATTTTAAAAAAAGGTGGTTTTATCTTTGACTACAGTTATTGCCTTTATTGTTATCTTTGGCGCACTTGTCTTCTTTCATGAATGGGGCCATTTTATTTTTGCAAAAAGGGCAGGTATTTTATGTCGTGAATTTGCCATTGGATTTGGCCCAAAAGTATTTTCCCATAAGAAAGGGGAAACAACTTATACCATTCGCTTATTGCCTATCGGTGGGTTTGTTCGGATGGCCGGAGAAGATCCTGAGATGGTTGAAATTAAACCTGGCTACCGTATCGGATTGTTATTTGATGAGGCTAATCGAGTTAATAAGATTATCCTAAATAATAAAGAAAAGTTTCCAAATTGCCGTATCGTTGAAGTAGAACAAGTGGATATCGAAAAGGATCTTTTCATCAAAGGGTATCCAGAGGATGAAGAGGAGAAGCTACTAACTTTTCCGGTTAGTCCAACGGCCGTTACAATTGATAAGGGAGTTGAATCTCAGATTGCTCCCATTGATCGTCAATTTGCTTCAAAAACATTAGGTCAAAGAGCAATGGCTATTTTTGCTGGACCGATGATGAACTTTGTCCTAGCTTTTGTTGTATTTATCATTATTGCTCTTTTGCAGGGTGTGCCAACCAATGATCCTAAATTGGGCGTTATTACTCCAGACGGTGCTGCAAAAGTAGCTGGCCTTAAACAAGGTGATGTGGTCCAAAGTATTAATGGTTCAGAAATTTCAAGTTGGGCAGATGTAGTTGATATCATCCGTCATAGTCCTAATAAAAAACTCGATTTTACGATAAATCGTAGCAACAAGGAAATAGAAATTCCGGTAACTCCGATTGAGAAAAAAGTCGAAGGTGAAAAAATTGGAATTATCGGAGTATATAGTCCTGTTGAAAAATCCCCTTTACAAGCGATTTCTTCAGGTTTTAAAGACACAGTTTTTTGGACAAAGCAGATTTTTGTTATGTTTGAAAAATTAGTAACTGGTCAATTCTCGATTAACATGCTCTCAGGTCCAGTTGGAATTTATGTTTCAACAGATACTGTTGTGAAATCTGGAATTTATTATTTAATGAAATGGGGAGCCATTTTAAGTATAAACCTTGGTATTATGAATCTATTGCCAATCCCAGCCCTTGATGGCGGAAGGCTCATGTTTTTTGCAGTTGAAGC
The DNA here is from genome assembly GCF_030915485.1 of Neobacillus sp. PS3-40. Lineage (GTDB taxonomy): Bacteria > Bacillota > Bacilli > Bacillales > Cytobacillaceae > JAUZPL01. The sequence goes on from NZ_CP133266.1 coordinate 3,756,476, forward strand.
AGTGAGAGGGAAGCCAATCGATAAACAAAAGGAAGGAATGGTCCACTTTATCGGATTTGCCCTACTGATGTTGTTAATGCTTGTTGTAACATGGAATGATATTCAGAGATTTTTTCTTTAAATAATTAGAGAGTTAAAGCAGTTTAGCCCCTGTTTAAAAAACAGGGGCATTCTATTCTAAGTTGATTATATGAGGTGCTATAGAAATGAGACAGAGCAAGACACTTATCCCTACTTTAAGAGAAATCCCTGCAGATGCAGAGATTATGAGTCATCAACTTCTTCTTAAGGCAGGTTTTATCCGCCAAAATGCAAGTGGAATTTATAGTTATATGCCACTTGGCAGGAGGGTCCTTCAAAAGATTGAAGCAATTGTACGCGAAGAGATGGACATGGCTGGTGCAGTTGAGCTGTTAATGCCAGCATTGCAACAGGCAGAATTATGGCAAGAATCAGGTCGCTGGTATACATATGGATCGGAATTAATGCGATTAAAAGATCGAAATGAACGTGAATTTGCTCTTGGTGCAACACATGAGGAAGTCATTACGAGCCTTGTTAGGGATGAAATAAAATCGTATAAAAGATTGCCGCTAACATTTTACCAAATTCAAACAAAATTTAGAGATGAAAAGCGTCCACGATTTGGCTTGCTTCGTGGCCGGGAATTTATAATGAAAGATGCCTATTCTTTCCATTCAAATAATGAGAGTCTTGACGAAGTATATCAAAGACTATTTAATGCATATTCCAATATTTTTAACCGCTGCCGCTTGGACTTCCGGGCCGTAATTGCAGATTCAGGGGCAATGGGTGGTAAGGATACACACGAATTTATGGTCTTATCCGATGTTGGTGAAGATACTATTGCCTATTCAGATCAATCTACTTATGCAGCAAATATTGAAATGGCACCTTTGAATGTTCAATACACTAAACCAGAAGAGTCTTTAACGGAATTAGAAAAAGTATTTACAGAAAATCAGAAAACAATCAATGAGGTTTCCTCCTTCCTGAATGTAAATGCCGATAGATGTATCAAATCACTTTTATTTAAAGTGGACGATAAATTTGTCCTCGTTCTTGTGCGAGGCGACCATGAAGTGAATGACATTAAGCTTAAGAATTTCTTTGAAGCAGGTGTAGTAGAATTAGCAAGTCATGAAGAAACAGTCGAAGTTTTGTCATGTCCTGTTGGCTCAATTGGACCAATTGGTGTGAAAGATGTAGAGATTGTAGCTGATAATGCTGTCCAAGCGATCGTGAATGGAATTTGCGGAGCAAACGAAGAAAACTATCACTTTATAAATGTGAATCCAGATCGTGACTTTACGGTAGGAAGATATGCAGATGTACGCTTTATTCAAGAAGGAGATCCATCACCTGATGGCAAAGGTATAATTAAGTTTGCTAAAGGAATTGAAGTTGGCCACGTCTTTAAACTCGGAACACGGTACAGTGAGGCAATGAATGCAACCTATCTTGATGAAAACGGCAAAGCTAAACCTATGATCATGGGCTGCTATGGTATCGGAGTGTCCCGTACACTTGCTGCTGTTGCTGAACAATATAATGATGAATTTGGTCTAATTTGGCCGCCAAATATTGCACCATATCAGCTTCATATCATTGCGATAAATATGAAGGACGATGTTCAATCGAAAGTTGCTGAAGAAATATATGCAGATTTTACTAGCAACAGGTATGAGGTTTTGTTTGATGATCGACAAGAAAGACCAGGAGTAAAGTTTGCTGATTCCGATCTAATTGGTCTACCAATCCGCATCACAGTTGGAAAAAAAGCCGCAGAGGGAATCGTGGAATTAAAAGTAAGAAAAACAGGGGAAATGATTGAAATTCATAAAGATAATCTCCAGGAAAAAATAGCAGATTTGCTAAAAACACTTTAAAACGGGACAGGTATCGTTTATGGACGGTACCTGTTTTTTCTATTTATGCCTGTCGAATTTTCCCGAAACCAAGTATATTTTGTGATATAATTGTCTTTTGAAGAAAATAGATATAATAGCTCTTTGTAATAGAGGGGAGAGAAAACGATGGATGATCAAGCCTTACTAAAAGAAGAAAAATTTCGATATTTGCTTGAGCAACTCGAATTAACAGAAGTAGCTGAAACAGTTTATTTTCAAAATGCCCAAATGGAAAAGGTGATTGTTGAAAAAAAGGCGAAGAAGTGGAATTTTCGTTTTCTATTTACAAATATATTGCCTTACCTCCTATATGTCCGTTTTACCACTCAATTAGAAAAGACATTTTCACATATTGCAGATATTTCATATAAAATTAAAATCTCTGACCAAACCATTTCATCTGAACTTGTACATGACTACTGGAATCGCTGTGTCCAGCAAATTGATGGAATTGCCCCGCCCCTTTTGAAACTGTTAAATGAACAATTTCCTGTTGTTCATGGAAATAAATTAACCATATCTGTTTGGAATGAAACAGAGGGCCTTGCGTTAAAACGTAAATATGGCAGTGTGATTTCGGATATCTATCAAACATTTGGATTTCCGATGTTAGCAATTGAGACAGAACTAAAGACAGACGAGAAAAATGAAGAATACGAGCAATTTGTGATCGCGAAGCAGAAGGAAGACCAAGAACGCGCTCATCTTGCAACGATTGAGATGCAAAAGAAAGAAGCAGAAAAAGGAAGTAATACGAGTGATGGTTTAGATGGACCACTTATGATCGGTCTAACGATCAAAGATGATGCTGATTACCGAAGTTTAATTGATATAGTAGATGAGGAAAGAAGAGTAGCTATCGAAGGATATATTTTCGAAGCAGAAACAAGAGAACTTCGTAGTGGTCGTACTCTGTTAACATTTAAAGTAACGGATTACACAAGTTCAATTATGGTCAAAATGTTTTCCCGTGATAAAGAAGATGCAGCACTTTACCAGCATGTTAAAAAAGGTATGTGGGTTAAAGTACGAGGCAGCATCCAAAATGATACATTTGTCCGCGACTTAATTATGATTGGAAATGACATCAATGAAATAAAGCCAGTTAGTCGAAAGGATACAGCACCGGAAAATGAAAAGCGTGTTGAACTTCATCTTCATACTCCCATGAGCCAGATGGATGCTGTAACACCAGTAAAAGACCTTATTGCCCAAGCAAAAAAATGGGGACATAAGGCAATCGCAGTAACAGACCACGCCATCGCACAATCGTTTCCTGAGGCTTTTAATGCTGGAAAACAGAATGATATAAAGATACTTTATGGGATTGAGGCAAATTTAGTCGATGATGGAGTTCCAATTGCTTATAATGAAGCACACCGACTCTTAGCAGAAGATACCTATGTTGTTTTTGACTTTGAAACAACAGGACTTTCGGCTGTTTACGATACCATTATCGAACTTGCAGCCGTAAAGATAAAGGACGGGGAAATAATCGATCGTTTTGAGTCCTTTGCAAACCCACACCACCGCTTATCCGCAACTACGATTAACTTAACTGGAATTACAGATGATATGGTACAAAATGCTCCCGAAGTAGTAGACGTACTCAAGCGGTTTTATGATTGGTCTGGTAATGATGTACTTGTTGCGCATAATGCCTCTTTCGATATGGGATTTCTTAATGTGGGCTATAAAGCAATAGGCTTTGAAAAAGCAAAAAATCCAGTTATTGATACACTGGAACTGGGACGTTTTCTATATCCTGAGCTGAAAAATCATCGTTTAAATACGTTGACAAAGAAATTTGATATCGATTTAACCCAACATCACCGTGCTATTTATGATGCTGAAGCAACCGGATATTTATTATTGAAAATGTTAAAAGATGCTCATAATGTAGGAATTGAATTCCATGATCAATTAAATGATAACATGGGAAAAGGAAATGCCTACCAGCGCGCTAGACCATACCATTGCACGTTACTTGCCCAAAATGATGTAGGTTTGAAGAACATGTTTAAGCTTGTGTCTATATCCCACCTTGAATATTTTTACAGGGTACCGAGAATTCCAAGATCTGTTCTCCAAAAATACCGTGAAGGAATTATTGTAGGTTCTGGTTGTAATAAGGGAGAAGTTTTTGAAGGAATGATGCAAAAATCACCTGAAGAAGTAGAGGCAGCCGCAAGCTTTTATGATTATCTTGAGGTTATGCCTAAAGCAATCTATGCTCCATTACTTGAAATGGAATTGATTCGAGATGAATTGGCACTTGAGGAGATCATCGGCAAAATTGTAAAACTCGGTGATAAACTAGGGAAACCAGTGGTTGCGACAGGAAATGTTCATTATCTTAATGAAAATGATAAAATTTACCGTAAAATTTTAATAAACTCACAGGGTGGAGCAAATCCGTTGAACCGGCATCAACTGCCGGATGTTCATTTTAGAACAACCAATGAAATGCTCGATGCCTTTTCTTTTCTAGGGAAAGATAAGGCAAAGGAAATAGTGGTGACAAATACCAATAAAATTGCAGATATGCTCGATTCAATCAAGCCAATTAAGGATGAATTATATACCCCAAGAATCGAAGGCGCTGAAGATGAAATGCGCGAGATGAGTTATAAGATGGCACACAGCATTTATGGTGATCCACTTCCTGAAATAGTTGAAGCGAGACTTGAAAAAGAGCTTAAGAGTATCATTGGTCATGGTTTTGCGGTTATCTATTTAATCTCTCATAAACTTGTAAAAAAATCTCTTGATGATGGTTATTTAGTTGGTTCACGTGGATCAGTTGGTTCTTCACTCGTCGCAACAATGACAGAAATTACCGAAGTAAATCCATTACCACCCCATTACATTTGTCCGAATTGTAAGCACTCAGAATTTTTTGATGATGGTTCTGTAGGTTCTGGTTTCGACTTACCTGATAAAAATTGTTCTCAGTGTGGTGGAACATACCAAAAGGATGGTCATGATATTCCTTTCGAAACATTCCTTGGATTTAAAGGGGACAAGGTTCCAGATATCGATTTGAACTTTTCGGGGGAATACCAGCCACGTGCCCATAACTATACGAAGGTACTTTTTGGGGAAGATAATGTGTTCCGTGCGGGAACGATCGGAACGGTAGCTGACAAAACTGCATTTGGTTATGTCAAGGCATATCAGCAAGATAACAATCTCCATTACCGTGGTGCAGAAATTGACCGTCTTGCAAAAGGTTGTACAGGTGTTAAGAGGACGACAGGACAGCACCCGGGGGGTATTATTGTTGTCCCTGATTATATGGATATCTATGATTTTTCGCCCATCCAATTTCCTGCAGATGATCGAAATTCGGAGTGGAAGACAACTCACTTTGATTTCCATTCTATTCATGATAATGTGCTAAAGCTTGATATTCTTGGCCACGATGATCCAACTGTTATTCGAATGCTCCAAGACCTAAGTGGAATGGATCCAAAAACGATTCCGACTGATGATCCGGAGGTTATGAAAATCTTTAGTGGAACCGAATCGCTTGGTGTAACAGAAGAACAAATTATGTGTAAAACTGGAACGCTTGGCATTCCGGAATTCGGGACAAGATTTGTTCGTCAAATGCTTGAAGATACAAAGCCAACTACTTTTTCGGAATTGGTTCAGATATCGGGCCTATCACACGGGACAGATGTTTGGTTAGGGAATGCCCAAGAATTAATTCAAAATAAGACTTGTAACTTAAGTGAAGTAATTGGTTGTCGGGATGACATCATGGTGTACCTAATCTATCAGGGTCTCGAACCTTCGTTTGCTTTTAAAATCATGGAGTCAGTTCGTAAAGGAAAAGGCTTATCAGATGAAATGGAAGCTGAAATGAGAAAAAATGAAGTTCCAGAGTGGTATATTGATTCATGTAAAAAGATTAAATATATGTTTCCGAAAGCACATGCTGCAGCCTATGTTTTAATGGCTGTCAGAATTGCTTACTTTAAAGTCCATCATCCACTTTACTATTATGCAGCCTATTTTACGGTAAGAGCTGATGATTTCGATATTGAAGCAATGTCTAACGGGTCTGAAGCGATTCGCGGGAAAATTGGTGAAATCAATTCCAAAGGCCTTGATGCATCAACGAAAGAAAAAAACTTATTAACCGTTTTGGAATTAGCTCTTGAAATGACGGAAAGAGGATTCTCATTCCAAAAGATTAATCTATACAAATCTTCTGCATCAGAGTTTATTATTGATGGAGATACGTTAATTCCACCGTTTAATTCAATTCCAGGCCTTGGGGCGAATGCAGCAGTCAGCATTGTTAATGCACGCAAAAACGGCGAATTCTTATCGAAAGAAGATTTACAACAGCGCGGAAAAGTATCTAAAACAATCCTTGAATATTTGGATAAACAAGGATGCCTAGGGGATCTTCCAGAACAAAATCAACTCTCATTATTTTAGTTGAAACCTTGTTATATAGCTATTTCATTTGCATATCAATAATGGTTATGTTATAGTTTTATTGGAAATACTAAGAAATACTCTCGTGTTCAAGAGTGGGGAAACCCACTCTTTCGTATTGTATCCGGTTTTTTTTTGTTGACTTTCCGTTAAAAACGATAAATAGGGGTTTGTGAGTTCGTAAAGGAGGGTAAGCATGAGCAAGGTAACGGAAGTGGTAGAGGGTCTTACTGCACCGATTTTAACTGAGCTTGGTTTAGAATTAGTTGAAGTTGAATATGTAAAAGAAGGAAAGAATTGGTTTCTTCGGGTTTATATTGATAAAGAACTCGGAGTTGATATTGAGGATTGTGGAGTTGTTAGTGAAAAATTAAGTGAAAAACTTGATGAGCTAGATCCTATACCTCATAACTACTTTCTTGAAGTATCTTCTCCAGGTGCAGAACGTCCACTAAAAAAAGAAAAAGATTTTGAAAAAGCGATTGGAAAAAATGTATTTGTAAAAACATACGAGCCTATCGATGGTGAAAAAGCCTTTGAAGGTACATTACTGAATTTCGAGGGCAATACAGTGACAATTGAAGTGAAAATTAAAACCCGAAAAAAAATTGTTGTCATTCCATATGAAAAAGTAGCTAATGCCCGGTTGGCTGTAAGCTTCTCATAGGAAAAAGGGATTGCCAATGGTAGCTCTGAAAAAGAGATTGAGGCCCGAACAGTAGTTGTTTTTAAGGGACCAAAGCTACCTCGGGTGAACTAAGCTTCTTGTACTAAACAGTTGTCGATCTTAAAGTAATATACTTTATCATAACGAACAAAGAATAAAAAGTAAGGGGGATATGTCAGATGAGCAGCGAATTATTAGATGCTCTTACATTACTGGAAAATGAAAAAGGCATTTCCAGAGATGTCTTGATTGATGCGATTGAAGCTGCACTAGTTTCAGCTTATCGCCGTAATTTTAATCAAGCCCAAAATGTACGCATAGATATAAATTTAACAACCGGTACCATGCGAGTTTTTGCAAGAAAAGAAGTGGTGGACCAAGTATTCGATCCACGCCTTGAAATTTCAATTGAAGAAGCAACAAGTATCAACCAAAAGTATCAAGTAGAAGATATTGTGGAAATGGAAGTAACACCAAAGAATTTTGGACGGATTGCTGCTCAAACAGCAAAACAAGTTGTTACTCAGCGCGTAAGGGAAGCGGAAAGAGGAATTATTTATTCCGAATTCATTGACCGTGAAGAAGATATCATGACTGGAATTGTTCAGAGACTTGATTCTAAGTTCATTTACGTAAGCCTTGGGAAAATTGAGGCGCTCTTACCAGTAAATGAACAAATTCCAAATGAACGATACAAACCACATGATCGCATAAAGGTTTTCATCACTAAGGTGGAAAAAACAACAAAAGGCCCACAAATTTTTGTGTCAAGAACCCATCCAGGTCTTTTGAAACGTTTATTTGAAATTGAAGTTCCTGAAATTTATGATGGAACCGTTGAAATAAAATCAGTTGCTCGTGAAGCAGGAGATCGCTCCAAGATTTCAGTGCATTCTGAGAACGCTGAGGTTGATCCAGTTGGTTCATGTGTGGGACCAAAAGGGACACGTGTTCAGGCAATCGTGAATGAATTAAAAGGTGAAAAAATTGATATCGTCAAATGGTCGAATGATCCTGTTGTGTTTGTTGCAAATGCACTAAGCCCTTCAAAGGTTGTTGATGTTATCGTAAATGAAGCCGATAAAGCCACTACAGTCGTTGTTCCGGATTATCAGCTATCATTAGCTATTGGGAAGCGTGGACAAAACGCTCGTTTAGCAGCGAAACTCACAGGCTGGAAGATTGATATTAAATCGGAAACAGATGCACGTGAACTAGGGATTTTTCCACGTGAAGAAACGATTAAGCTTTTTGAAGATGATGCAGATCTAGATTATGATTTTGAAGAAGAAATGGAATAAAAAGCGAGGTGAATAATCGTGAACAATCATAAGAAAGTTCCAATGCGTAAATGTGTTGCAACCGGTGAAATGAAACCGAAAAAAGAACTCGTTCGCATTGTTCGCACTAAGGAAGGCGAAGTATCCATCGATCTGACTGGAAAAAAATCCGGCAGGGGTGCTTACCTTTCTAAGGACAGGAAAGCTGTCGAACTCGCCAAGAAAAAAAACACTTTATCTAACCATTTACAAGTTACAATCGAAAACACGTTATATGAAGAGCTTTTAGAGCTTATTGAGAAGGAGAACGGACAATCCTGATGAAAACTAATCAATGGATGTCATTGCTTGGCTTGGCTTATCGAGCAAGTAAGATCATATCGGGTGAGGAGCTTTCTGTGAAGGAAATCCGGAGTGGAAAAGCGAAACTGGTTTTATTATCGCGAGATGCATCAATTAATACAACTAAAAAAATTACAGATAAATGTAAATCGCATGAAGTTCCATATAAAATGGTGGAAAATCGAGATCTTCTTGGTCAAGCAATTGGTAAAGAAGCACGCGTTGTTGTAGCTGTATTGGATGCTGGATTTGCAAAAAAGCTCGTGACGTTGCTCGATTAATTCTAGCGGGGGTGAAAGTATGAGTAAAACGCGTGTATATGAATACGCAAAAAAATACAATATTTCAAGTAAAGATGTAATAACAAAATTAAAAGAAATGAATATTGAGGTTTCGAATCATATGGCAACTATAGAAGACGATGCTGTCGTTAAGCTTGAAGCGATCTACAATAAAAAGGACGAAAAAGTTCAACAAAACTCAACAACTAAACCAGGTCAACAGGCACGCCCAAATGGCCAAACTGGAAGACCTTCACAGCCACAACCACAAAAACAAACACCAGAAGTTCAACCAAAAACCGCTCCAAAAGCGTTTGAGGACGATGATGATAAAATCGCTGTTCCAAACAAAGTAAAGGTTAAGGTTGCTCCACCTAAGGTAAAAGAAGGTAAAAAACAAGTGTCAGAATTTCAGTCTAAAGAAAATAAAGCATTCAATAATGGTAAGAATAAGAACAAGCCTGCTCAGCAAAACCGAAATCAACATAATAAGAAACCAAATACACCAGTGCAACAAGCTCAACCTCAGAAGAAAAAAGAGAAAGAGCTTCCAACAAAGATTACTTTCAGTGAATCTTTAACAGTTGCTGAGCTTGCAAAAAAATTACATCGTGAACCATCCGAGCTTATTAAAAAGCTTTTCTTACTTGGTGTAATGGCTACGATTAATCAAGGCCTAGAAAAAGATGCAATTGAGCTAATTGCAAGTGAATATGGTGTTGAAGTAGAAGAAGAAATTAAGATTGATACAACTGACCTTGAAGTTTACTTCACAGAAGATGCTACAGAAGATCTGATTGAAAGACCATCTGTTGTAACTATTATGGGACACGTAGACCATGGTAAAACAACCTTGCTTGACTCTATCCGTAACACTAAGGTTACAGAAGGAGAAGCAGGTGGAATTACTCAACATATCGGTGCATATCAGGTTGTTGAAAACGGCAAGAAAATTACTTTCCTTGATACACCAGGACACGCTGCATTCACAACTATGCGTGCTCGTGGTGCCAAAATTACCGATATTACAATTTTAGTCGTTGCAGCAGATGACGGTGTTATGCCGCAAACGATCGAAGCAATCAACCATGCAAAAGCAGCAGAAGTTCCAATTATCGTAGCTGTAAACAAAATGGACAAAGAAGCAGCAAATGTTGACCGTGTCATGCAGGAGCTAACCGAACATGGTTTAGTATCAGAAGCATGGGGCGGGGAAACAATCTTTGTTCCGCTTTCCGCAAAAACAGGTGAAGGAATTGACAACCTTTTAGAGATGATTCTTTTAGTTGGAGAAGTGGAAGAATATAAAGCAAATCCAAAACGTCATGCAGTTGGTACCGTTATCGAAGCACAGCTTGATAAAGGACGCGGTTCTGTAGCAACGTTACTTGTGCAAAATGGAACTCTAAAAATAGGTGATCCTATCGTTGTCGGTAATACATTTGGACGTGTCCGGGCGATGGTGAACAATTTAGGTCGTCGTGTAAAAGAAGCAGGACCATCAACTCCTGTTGAAATTACTGGACTTAATGACGTCCCACAAGCTGGTGATCGTTTCGTTGTTTTTGAAGATGAAAAAACAGCTCGCCAAATCGGGGAAACTCGTGCCCAACTAGCACTTGTTGCTTCGCGAGGAGAAAAATCTCGTGTCAGCTTAGAAACTCTATTTGAACAGTTGAAGCAAGGTGAAATGAAGGATTTGAACGTAATTATTAAGGCTGACGTTCAAGGTTCTGCAGAAGCTGTTGCAGCCTCACTTCAAAAGATTGATGTTCAGGGTGTTAACATTAAAATTATTCATAGTGGTGCAGGTGCCATAAATGAATCAGATATAACCCTTGCTGCAGCTTCAAATGCTATTGTCATCGGATTTAACGTTCGTCCTGATGCAAATGCAAAACGTGCTGCTGAAGCCGAGAAAGTTGACGTTCGTCTTCACCGTATTATCTATAAGGTAATTGAAGAAATTGAATCCGCGATGAAAGGGATGCTTGATCCAGAATTCGAAGAAAAAATTATTGGTCAGGCTGAAGTTCGTCAAACATTCAAAGTATCAAAAGTTGGAACCATTGCTGGTTCGTATGTTACCGACGGAAAAATTACTCGTGGTAGCGGCATTCGCTTAATTCGTGATGGAATTGTCATTTTTGAAGGACAAATTGATGATTTAAAACGATTTAAAGATGACGCAAAAGAAGTTGCCCAAGGTTACGAATGCGGTATTACTATCAAAAATTTCAATGATGTTAAAGAAGGCGACATTATTGAAGCATATGTAATGGAAGAAATTGAACGTAAATGATCGTCGGTGTTGCCATTTGTGAATGCATCATTTATGATGCACATTCATTAAAAGAGAAACGAGCTGTCTTGCAAAGGATCCTTACTCGGTTGAAACAAAAATACAATGTATCCGTATCAGAGATTGACTACCAGGATACTTGGCAAAGGACAAAGATCGCCATTGCCGCCGTGACTTCAATTAGGGTTTCAACAGAGAAGGAACTACAAAATGCGATGAAACTCATTGACTCTTTTCCTGAAATTGAAAGAACAATCACCGCTATAGAATGGCTTTAAAAAGAGGTGCATAGTATGAGCCACAGAGCAAATCGTGTTGGAGAACAAATGAAAAAAGAATTAAGTGAAATCATAGGCCGTAAGATTAAAGATCCAAGGATCGGGTTTGTGACGGTTACCGACGTTCAAGTAACAGGCGATCTTCAACAAGCAAAGGTTTATATTTCAGTTTTGGGTGATGATGAGCAAAAAGAGAATACATTAAAAGGCCTTGCGAAAGCAAAAGGTTTTATCCGAACGGAACTCGGACAACGTATTCGTTTGCGTAAAACACCTGAAATAATATTTGAATTTGATGAAACAATTGGCTACGGCAATCGTATCAATTCAATCCTTCATCAATTGCAAAATGAAGAAAAACCGAATGAAACTGAGAATGAAACTGAGTAATAGGCTAATGGATAGACACTTTGTCTATCCATTTTTTTAAGCTTTTATCTAAAATAATTCATAGGATTGGTGGGATTGAAGTTGGAAGGAATTTTACCCTTATACAAGCCTGCAGGATTAACTTCACATGATTGTGTCTTTAAACTGAGAAAGATATTAAAAACGAAGAAAGTTGGTCACACTGGAACCCTTGATCCCGATGTAACAGGTGTTCTTCCTATATGTATCGGTAAAGCAACGAAAGTAGCTGAATACATAACAGATGCAGGTAAGGCATATGTGGGAGAGGTGACAATCGGTTATTCAACAACGACCGAAGATGCATCAGGAGAAATTGTCGATAAAAAAATAATAACTGAGATATTTCCAAGAGCTAAAATTTTAGAAGTACTAGGTTCATTTGAAGGGGAAATTGAGCAGACTCCGCCCATGTATTCAGCTGTTAAAGTAAATGGGAAGCGGCTTTATGAGTATGCTAGAAGTGGAATAGAAGTTGAAAGACCAACACGAAAAGTGAATATATATTCGGTTCAACTGCTAGATGATCGAACAGAGTTTCAAGGTGAAACCATTACTTTCCGCTTTCAAGTTGATTGTGGCAAAGGAACCTATATCCGAACATTGGCAGTGATGATTGGTGAATCCTTAGGTTACCCTGCACATATGTCGAGTTTGACCCGGGTACGTTCTGCTTCTTTCAATTTGGAAGATTGCTTGACATTTGAAGAAATCGAAAAATGTATGGAAATGGGGACAATTTCGGCACGGCTATTACCTCTTGAAATTGCTCTTTCCCATTTGCCGAAATACTATATTAATGATAAAGTAGCAGAGAAAGTGAAAAATGGTGCACTTCTACCGGTGCCGGATCATTTGAAAAATAGTGACGGACCGTTCATTGCCGAAACAGCGGAAGGAATAGCTCTTGCAATCTATGCAAGTCATCCAAGCAAGCCGGGGATCCTTAAACCCGTTAAAGTTTTACGCAATGATCAAGATTAGATAGAAAAGCGGAAGCGCCAATGGATCTAAATCATAAACTAAGTACAAACAAATAAACTAATTTTTATATACTGAAAAGGTGAGTTTCATTGTGGAAGTAAAAATGCTTGATTATCCTCATCAACTGAAAAAAAGTGAAATCCCGCCATTGGCCCTAGCCCTTGGCTATTTTGATGGTGTTCACCTCGGACATCAAAAAGTCATTCTTGAGGCAAAAAGATTTGCTGATGAAACAGGTCTAAAAAGTGCAGTCATGACGTTTGATCCCCATCCTTCTGTTGTTTTAAAGAAAAATAATGGACTTGTCCACTATATTACTCCATTGAAGGATAAGATCAAAATCATCCAAAATTTAGGGATTGATTATGTCATTGTTGTCCATTTTACAGAAGATTTTGCAAATCTTCTCCCACAAGAATTTGTTGACCAATATATTATTGGATTAAATGTAAAACATGTGGTTGCGGGTTTTGATTATTCATATGGCCGGATGGGAAAAGGGACAATGGAAACATTGCCATTCCACTCAAGGGGAGAGTTTACCTCCTTTATAGTTCCAAAGCTTGTAAACGGAAATGATAAAGTGAGTTCAACATTGATTCGAAAACGCTTAGCAGAAGGGCAAACCGATCAATTGCCATTCTTACTCGGCAGATACTATACCACAAGCGGAATTGTTGTTCATGGAGATAAACGAGGTCGAACAATTGGTTTTCCAACAGCAAATGTCGATATGGATGATGATTATATGATTCCGCCACTTGGCGTTTATGCTGTTAGGTTGAAACTAAATGGTGAATGGCTGAATGGTGTGTGTAATGTTGGCTATAAACCAACTTTTAATAAAGAAGCTACTATTAAGCCATCCGTTGAAGTTCATCTATTACACTTTAATGGCGATATTTATGGTCAAAAAGTGGAGATCGAATGGATTCTTTATTTGCGAAAAGAACAGAAATTTTCTGGGATAGATGAGCTTGTTGCACAAATAAATAAGGATAAGCAAAATGTTCTTACTTATTTTGATCAAAATGGACAAAACTCTTTCGAAATATAGCGAAGATAAGAATTACCTGTACGAACAATTTTGTTAGACTTGCATTTTAACGGAAAACATTGTATTCTTATTAACGTATTAAAAAAGAACCTTTTCTTGGCAAGTCGAATCACCGACGCTTGCTCAGTAACAGGGGATTTAAAATTAGGAGGTGAATCTGGATGGCAATCACTCAAGAACGTAAAACTGAACTTATGCATGAGTATCAAACACATGAAGGCGACACTGGATCTGCAGAGGTACAAATCGCTGTCCTTACTGAATCAATCAACAATTTGAATGAGCACTTACGTACTCATAAGAAGGACCACCACTCACGTCGCGGTCTTTTGAAAATGGTTGGTAAACGTCGTAACTTGTTAACATACCTTCGTAACAAAGATGTTCAACGTTACCGTGTGTTAATCACTAAACTTGGTTTACGTAGATAATTTACAGAAGCGGGATTCTTCCCGCTTTTTTATTAGGATTAAAACTTCTTTCACATTACTATTCCAATTAAAAGATAAAGAATTTTCTATACATATTTTAAGACACCATAAATTGTGCATACTATAAGTAAAATGATTTTTATATAATAAGTCAATTTGGCTTTTTAATATAGGTTAGATGATTGAAGCGAAAAATTATTCGCATCATCCTCCAATGAGATTTAGGTAGAGAGGGGTTAATAATGTATGGATCAAAATATTCATCAATATTCAATGGACTGGGCTGGACGTAAGTTGACAGTTGAGCTTGGCCAGTTAGCCAAACAAGCAAATGGCGCTGTAATGGTTCGTTATGGAGATACGGCTGTATTAAGTACAGCAACTGCATCAAAGGAACCCAAAAATTTAGACTTTTTCCCTTTAACAGTCAATTATGAAGAACGTTTATATGCTGTCGGGAAAATACCAGGAGGCTTTATCAAACGAGAAGGTCGTCCAAGTGAAAAAGCTATTCTTGCAAGTAGATTAATCGACCGCCCGATTCGTCCACTATTTGCGGATGGATTCCGAAATGATGTACAGGTTATCAGTATTGTGATGAGTGTTGATCAAGACTGTTCAACAGAGATGGCTGCAATGTTTGGCTCATCCCTTGCATTAAGTACATCTGACATCCCATTTGAAGGCCCGATTGCTGGTGTGGTTGTGGGTCGTGTTAACAATGAATTTGTTGTAAATCCAACTGTTGAACAAGCAGAAAAAAGTGATATTCATTTAACTGTTGCTGGGACAAAGGATGCCATTAACATGGTTGAGGCAGGAGCAGATGAGGTTCCAGAAGAGATCATGCTTGAAGCAATCATGTTTGGTCATAATGAAATCAAACGGTTAATTGAATTCCAAGAGGGTATTGTTGCTGAAATCGGCAAAGAAAAGAGACAAATTAATTTATATGAAATTGATTCAGTACTTGAAGCTGAAGTGCGTTCAATGTGTGAAGCGGACATGATTAAGGCTATTCAGGTCCAAGAAAAGCATGCACGCGAAGATGCGATCAAGGAAGTAAAGAATCAAGTTACAGCTAAATATGAGGAACAAGAGGCAACCCCAGAAACGTTAAAACAAGTTAAGCAAATTTTGGACAAGTTGGTAAAAGGTGAAGTTCGCCGATTAATTACCGTTGAAAAGATACGTCCTGATGGTCGTGGGGTTGATGAAATTCGTCCACTATCCTCTCAAATTGGTATCTTACCACGTACCCATGGTTCAGGACTGTTTACTCGTGGTCAGACTCAGGCATTGAGCATTTGTACTCTTGGGGCAATGGGTGATGTGCAAATTCTTGATGGACTAGGAATTGAAGAAGAGAAACGTTTTATGCACCATTACAACTTCCCTTCCTTTAGTGTTGGGGAAACAGGACCATTGCGTGGACCAGGTCGTCGTGAAATTGGTCATGGTGCGCTTGGTGAACGTGCATTAGAACCAGTTATTCCGTCAGAAAAAGATTTCCCATACACTATTCGTCTTGTTTCTGAGGTACTTGAATCAAATGGTTCAACTTCTCAAGCAAGTATTTGTGGAAGCACGCTTGCTATGATGGATGCTGGTGTTCCAATTAAGGCTCCTGTAGCAGGGATTGCAATGGGACTTGTAAAATCAGGTGAACATTATACAGTTTTAACAGACATTCAAGGTATGGAAGATCATCTTGGGGATATGGATTTTAAAGTTGCCGGAACAGCTAAAGGTGTAACAGCCTTGCAAATGGATATCAAGATAGAGGGACTTTCTCGTGAAATCTTAGAAGAAGCTCTCCAACAGGCGAAAAAAGGCCGGATGCAAATCTTGGATTCGATGCTTGCAACTATTTCTGAACCAAAAACTGAGCTTTCACAATACGCTCCAAAAATCTTAACTATGGCAATTAATCCAGATAAGATTCGCGATGTTATTGGACCAAGTGGTAAGCAGATCAATAAGATTATTGAAGAAACTGGCGTTAAAATTGACATTGAACAAGATGGTACCGTCTTTATTGCTTCAACAAATCAGGAAATGAACGAAAAAGCGAAAAAGATCATTGAAGATATTGTTCGTGAAGTAGTCGTGGGTCAACTTTATCTTGGTAAGGTGAAACGCATTGAAAAATTTGGTGCTTTCGTAGAAATCTTCACAGGTAAAGATGGATTGGTTCATATTTCTGAACTTGCGGAAGAACGCGTTGGAAAAGTCGAAGATGTTATTGCCATCGGTGATGAAATTTTAGTCAAAGTGACTGAAATCGATAAGCAAGGCAGAGTCAATCTTTCGCGCAAAGCTGTACTAAAAGAACAACGTGAAAAAGATGAACAAGCAAAATAATAATGATGTAAACGTAGACTAAAAGATGTAATAAGGTGGTCAGGGGGAACCCTGACTTTTTCCTTGTCTGAGCATAAGTTATATCCATAAATTCTGCATTATCGCCCTTAAGGGCTCGTCAATCAGCGAGTTTTATAAAACTGGATCTTTTCTTGTTTTTAAATGGATTTTTGAGGGTTCAATAGTGTTTTTTTCTTTTTCCTTTTTTGAATCGTTCTACCTTGTCCCTTTCATTCATATAGTTAAGCGTATTCGTGCTTTTCTTAGTTTTGGATGGAAGGGGGAAGGTAAATGAAAAGGATTGGGATTGTGGTTCTTTTCTTTATGGCTGCTTGGATTTCTATTAATAATCCATTTGTAAGTGCATATCTTACTTCATTAAAGAATGGATCTATTCCAACGGCAAGACAAGAAAATCCTCTCTATCAAGAAATAGTGAGGAATGCATCAAAGTATGAAATTAAGCCTTCAAATGCTATTTTAGATAAGGTTTGGAAGGCAATTCCAGGATATAATGGCGTTAAGGTTGATGTTAGTGCCTCGTATAATAATATGAAAAAAGAAGGCAAATTTAATAAGCAGAAGCTTGTTCTGAAACAAATAAAGCCCGACAAACATCTACAAGACTTACCGCCCGCGCCAATCTATAGAGGCTATCAGGATAAACCAATGGTTAGCTTTATTATTAATGTTGCGTGGGGAAATGAATATTTGCCGGAAATGCTTGCAACACTTAAAAAACATACTATTACTGCAAGTTTCTTTTTAGAAGGAAATTGGGTTAAGAAAAATCCGGATTTAGCAAAAATGATAGTAGATGCTGGACATGAAGTAGGTAATCATTCCTATTCACATCCTGATATGAAAAGAATTTCCGCCAACAGAGCGAGAGAAGAAATGATAAAAACAAATGATGTAATTGAAGCGACTACTCAAGAAAAATGTAAATGGTTTGCTCCGCCTAGTGGAAGCTACCATGACGAAACTATTAGGATAGCTGATGAATTGAAGATGGGAACTGTTATGTGGACAGTTGATACAGTTGATTGGCAAAAGCCTACACCTGAAGTACTGATCAATCGAGTAATGGGGAAAATCGGTAACGGCTCGATGATTTTAATGCATCCCACAGCTTCAACAGCAAAATCGCTTGATCGGTTAATTACGTTGATAGAAAAGAAGAATTTAAAAATCGGAACTGTTTCTGAATTAATGAGTGAAACTAGAGTTGAAATGACGAGTGAAAAAAATTAGGATATATAGGGAATACTAACACTAGATTTCGAAACTGATTTATTTAATAATGCAGCAGTTGTTTTAGAACAGGAGGATTTCGATGATTAAGAAATATACATGTCAAAATGGAGTAAGAATTGTCCTAGAAAATATTCCTACAGTCCGGTCTGTTGCAATTGGTGTTTGGATTGGAACTGGGTCTAGAGATGAAAACCCAGTGAATAACGGAATTTCCCATTTTTTAGAACATATGTTTTTTAAAGGGACAACAACGCGTACAGCAAGAGAAATTGCCGAATCCTTCGATAGCATTGGTGGACAAGTAAATGCTTTTACCTCAAAAGAGTATACTTGCTATTATGCAAAAGTCCTTGATACGCATTCACAATATGCATTGGATGTATTAGCAGATATGTTTTTTAATTCAACATTTGTTGAGGAAGAATTGAAAAAAGAGCAGAATGTAGTATTAGAAGAAATCAAAATGTATGAAGATACTCCAGATGACATTGTTCATGATCTGTTAAGCAAGGCTATTTATAATGATCATCCGCTTGGATATCCAATCCTAGGAACAGAAGAGACGTTACTCACATTTAATGGAGATAAGCTGAAAGAGTACATAAAAGAAAGATATACTCCTGAAAATGTTGTTATTTCGATTGCTGGAAATATTACTGATTCATTTATTAAGGAAGTTGAAAAGTATTTCGGCTCGTACGAGGGTACAAGACGGGAGACAGCTGAAAACAAGCCTGTTTTTCATACCAACCAAATCTCCCGGAAAAAAGAAACTGAACAAGCCCACCTGTGCCTCGGTTTTGATGGTTTAAAAGTTGGTCATGAAGATATTTACAGTTTGATTTTATTAAATAATATTTTAGGCGGCAGTATGAGCAGCCGATTATTCCAGGAAGTTCGTGAGCAAAGAGGTTTAGCTTATTCAATTTTCTCCTACCATTCTGCTTATCAAGATAGTGGAATTGTTACTATTTATGGAGGGACAGGAGCAAAACAGCTTGATACCTTATTTGAAACCATTCAAGAAACCCTTGAAAAGCTAAAGCAAGAAGGTATTACAGAGAAAGAGCTTACGAATAGTAAAGAGCAATTAAAAGGCAGTTTAATGTTAAGCCTTGAAAGCACAAATAGTCGAATGAGCAGAAATGGGAAAAATGAGCTGTTACTAAAACGTCATCGCTCACTTGACGAGATAATCGAGCAGGTCGATAAGGTCTCCAAACCAAGTGTTGATAAAATGGCTAATTTTATTTTTAATGATCAATATTCTGTTTCATTGATAAGTCCGAATGGAGAACTTCCCAAAGGATTAATGAAAAAATAAAATGTTTCTATAGCTAATCAGAATTTATATCCATAAATTCTGCTAGCGCATAAGTGCAACTACGCCTAATCACCGCCCTTAGGGGCGGTGATTAGGCGAGTTTTCTTTACCACAGTTCTTGATACTGTGGTATTTTTTTGTGCCTTTTAGGATGGGTGGGTGATCGTTAATGAAGTCCCTCATTAAAATAAACAGTCCTTATTTCTTTCAACTGTGGCATCTATTTTTAGTCTAAATTCCTGCTTGTTTTATAAACTAGTACAAAGGATGAGAAAGGGGCGGGCAATTGATGAGGTTAAGTGAATTGAGCGGCAAGGAAATTGTAGATGTAAAAAGGGCAGAACGACTTGGGGTACTCGGACAGACTGATCTTGAAATTAATGAAGGAACTGGGCAAATACAGGCGCTTTTGATTCCTACCCTAAAATGGTTTGGACTTCGAAAACAAGGGGATGAAATTAGGGTGCCATGGCGACATATTAAAAAAGTTGGGGCAGATATGATTATTATTGATGTTCCCGACAATGATGTTAGTTGAAACAATCATAGTTAATTTAAAAAAATCCTAAGCAATGACACTATTGCTTAGGATTTTTTGCATTGAAGAGATCTTTTCATTCGTAGTGGCTTTTAATAAAATTATGGGCTTTTAACATAGAAAACTCACCCATTGACCCTTACCTACATAAGATGTGGAAGTGATAGAGATATATGTTAATCTGTTGGGAATTTTTATGGAGAAGGTGAATGTTTTCATGCTGACAGGGATGCAGATAGCTGTAATTGGTGGTGATGCAAGGCAGCTAGAAATTATCCGAAAGCTTACAGAGTTTGATGCCAGACTATCGTTAATTGGTTTCGAGCAGCTTGACCATGCCTTTACTGGTGCAGTAAAGGAAAAATTGGATGAGGTCGATTTTTCAAATATAGATGCCATTATTTTACCAGTAGCAGGAGCAAATTTGGAAGGACAGGTTGAAACGATTTTCTCAAATGAAAAAGTTGTTTTAACTGAGGAAATTCTTTCGAAAACTCCCGCTCATTGCACGATTTATTCGGGTATATCAAACGCATATTTAAACGCAATTACCAAACAGTCGAAAAGAAATCTTGTTCTCCTTTTTTCAAGAGATGATGTGGCAATTTATAATTCGATTCCAACAGTTGAAGGAACACTTATGATGGCCATTCAGCATACTGATTTTACGATTCATGGAGCGAATGTTGTTATTCTAGGTTTAGGTAGATGTGGAATGAGCCTAGTAAGGACATTTCATTCACTGGGAGCAAAAGTAAAAGTTGGAGCAAGAAAAACGGAACATCTTGCTAGAATTACCGAGATGGGAGTCACTCCTTTTCATCTAAACGATCTATGGAAAGAAGTGAAGGATACAGATATTTTAATCAATACAGTTCCACAATTAATCGTAAATGCCTCGGTTATTTCAAAATTACCTGCCCACACTCTCATTATTGATATTGCCTCAAAACCAGGAGGCACAGATTTTCGCTATGCAGAAAAACGTGGAATTAAAGCATTGCTTGCGCCGAGTTTGCCAGGGATTGTAGCTCCAAAAACTGCTGGTCAAATATTAGCAGATGTATTGGTGCAACTACTTCAAGACGACCTGATTATCCGAAAGGGGAAAGTAGAATGAGTTTAAAAGGTACGAGAATTGGCTTTGGATTAACCGGTTCACATTGTACGTATGATGCTGTGTTTCCAGAAATAGAAAAACTGGTTCAAGCTGGTGCAGAAGTTATTCCAGTTGTTACCTTTACAGTCCAAAATACCGATACACGTTTTGGCAATGGGGAAGACTGGATTAAAAAAATAGAAGACTTAACTGGCAATAAGGTTATTGATTCCATCGTCAAGGCAGAACCGTTAGGACCAAAGATGCCCCTAGATTGTATGGTTATTTCTCCAATTACAGGCAACACAATGAGTAAATTTGCTAATGCTATGACAGATTCTCCGGTTTTAATGGCAGCAAAAGCAACATTAAGAAACGGGAAGCCTATCGTTTTAGGGATATCTACTAATGATGCATTGGGTTTAAATGGTGTAAATTTAATGAGGCTTATGGCGACGAAGAATATTTATTTTATTCCATTTGGGCAGGATGATCCAATTAAAAAACCTAATTCAATGGTGGCTAGAATGTCGATGACTTGCGAAACAATTGAAAATGCAATAAGCGGAAAACAAGTTCAACCGGTTATTGTTGAAAGATATCTTGATCATAACTAATTTTATCCCTTTCAACCGTTAAAGGGTTATTTCTTTGAAGGATTATGGTAAAATGAATTATCACTTTATCATCAGTGGGTGTTCTCCCACTGATGAGAGTGTCATACTAAAGCCATAGGATATATTAAAATTTAAATGCTGATAAAAGCTATATTTTAATAGAATTCCATTTTCTTCTACAAATTGGAATGGCCTAAACACAATAAAATAGATGATCGGAAGGGGTAGTAAAAATGAGTCAACAAAATGGACTCCATGTTGCTGTTGTTGGAGCAACTGGCGCAGTTGGTCAACAAATGATCCAAACCTTAATAAACCGGAGCTTTCCTTTTAAGAAATTAACCTTACTATCTTCAGCCCGGTCTGCAGGAAAAAAAATTATGGTAGCTGGTCAAGAATATACAATCCAAGAAGCAAAGCCTGAAAGCTTTGAAGGTGTGGATATCGCGCTTTTTAGTGCAGGTGGAAGTGTATCGCTAGAACTTGCTCCAGAGGCTGTTAAGCATGGAGCTATTGTCGTGGACAACACGAGTGCTTTTCGAATGGATCCTACTATTCCATTAGTTGTTCCAGAAGTAAATGAAGCAGATCTTTTCAATCATAACGGAATCATTGCGAACCCTAATTGCTCGACCATTCAAATGGTTGTGGCTTTAGAGCCAATTCGTCAAAAATTCGGTTTGAAAAAAGTCCTTGTATCAACGTATCAAGCTGTTTCTGGTGCAGGTGCTGCAGCCGTTCAAGAATTAAAGGAACAAACAAAATCAATAATTAATGATGAAAAATATGATCCAGCAATCTTACCTGTAAAGGGTGACAAAAAGCATTATCAAATTGCTTTTAATGCAATCCCACAAATCGATAAATTCCAAGACAATGGATTTACCTATGAAGAAATGAAAATGATCAATGAAACGAAGAAAATTATGCACTTACCAGAGCTTCAGGTTGCAGCAACTTGTGTTCGCTTACCTGTTGCGGTGGGTCACTCCGAATCTGTTTATCTTGAAATTGATAATGATGGAGTTAGTGCTAGTGATATGAAAGAATTGTTAAAAGATGCACCAGGCATTGTTTTACAGGATGATCCAGAAAATCAACTTTATCCGATGCCAGCAAATTGTGTTGGCCTAAATGAAGTTTTTGTAGGACGAATTCGTAAAGACCTTGATGCTGATCGTGGCTTCCATATGTGGGTTGTTTCTGACAACTTGCTTAAAGGTGCTGCATGGAATTCTGTGCAAATTGCTGAAAGCTTAATCAGATTAGGGATTGTAAGTACTAACGAATAGTCAAAAAGGCAGGTTTGAATGACACATGAAAATAATTGTTCAAAAATTTGGTGGAACCTCTGTCAAGGATGAGAAAAGTAGAAAACATGCTAAGCGTCATATTGAAAATGCATTGTCAGAAGGGTATAAAGTGGTTGTAGTAGTCTCGGCGATGGGGCGAAAAGGTGACCCCTATGCAACTGATACACTCCTTTCTTTAGTTGGTGGAAATCTAAGTAAAATTTCTAGGCGCGAACATGATTCGTTGCTCGCTTGCGGGGAGACTATTTCCAGTATAGTTTTTACAAATATGTTATTGGAAAATGGTATAAAGGCTACGGCATTAACTGGAGCACAAGCGGGATTTAGAACAAATAATGATCATACCAATGCTAAAATCATTGAGGTGAAATGTGACAGACTTTTAAGAGAACTGGAGAATGTCGATGTCGTTGTTGTAGCAGGATTTCAAGGGGCTGCGAAAAACGGTGATATTACCACGATTGGTCGTGGCGGCAGCGATACATCTGCAGCAGCCTTAGGGGCAGCACTGAATGCTGAATGGATTGATATTTTTACAGATGTGGAAGGAATTATGACCGCAGATCCTCGAATTGCGGAAAACGCTCGTCCGCTTTCTGTTGTCACATATACAGAAGTGTGTAATCTTGCATATCAAGGGGCAAAAGTCATTCATCCTCGTGCAGTCGAAATTGCGATGCAGGCGAAGGTGCCGATTCGGATTCGCTCAACCTACACAGATAATTTGGGAACACTTGTAACAACAATCAATAAGGAAAATCGTGGAAGTGACATCAAAGAACGAGTTGTAACCGGGATTGCCCATGTTTCAAATATAACCCAGATTAAGGTTTTTGCTAAAAAAGGTGAATACTATTTACAGGCAGAAGTTTTTAAAGCGATGGCAAATGAAAAAATTAGTGTTGACTTCATCAATATATCCCCGAACGGTGTGGTCTATACTGTAACAGATGAAATGACAGACAGGGCAATTGAGGTATTGCATAACCTTGGCCATGAACCAGTGGTTGAAAGAAATTGCGCCAAGGTCTCGGTTGTTGGAGCAGGTATTGCAGGTGTTCCTGGAGTCACATCTAAAATTGTAACGGCATTATCTGAAACAGGGATCCGGATTTTACAATCCGCTGATAGCCACACAACAATCTGGGTACTTGTGAAGCAGGATGATCTTGTCAAATCTGTAAATGCACTCCATGATGCATTTCAATTAGAAGAAGATTCAATCGAATATACGCGAAGTAATTTACATTAAAAATTACTTCGCAGTGTTAAAGATGGAAGGAGTATCTTAAATGGTTTATTTTGGACGGGTATCAACCGCAATGGTGACTCCATTTGATAAGAATGGGCATATTGATTTTGATAAAACAACTCAACTTGTTAATTATTTAATTGAGAATGGAACAGAATCACTTGTTGTAGCAGGCACAACGGGAGAGTCACCAACATTATCTAAGGAAGAAAAATTAGCTTTATTTGAACATGTGGTGAAAGTAGTAAATAAACGAATACCGGTAATTGCTGGAACGGGTAGCAACGATACTTATGCAACAATTGAATTGACAAAGAAAGCTGAAAATCTTGGTGTAGATGCGATCATGGTTGTAGCACCATACTACAATAAACCAAATCAAGAAGGACTTTTCCAGCACTTCAAGGCTATCGCTGAATGTACATCCCTTCCGGTAATGCTCTATAATATTCCAGGAAGATCGGTTGTAAATATTCTTCCAGACACGATTATTCGCCTTTCCAAAATTTCAAATATCGTTGCCGTTAAGGAAGCGAGTGGGGACTTAAATGCGATGACAAAGATCATTGCTAACACTGATGATGATTTTGAATTATACAGTGGTGATGATGGATTAACAATCCCTGTCCTTTCAATCGGTGGAATTGGAATAATCTCTGTTGCTTCACATGTTATTGGGAAAGAGTTACAAGAAATGGTTCAGGCCTTTTTGAATGGTGAAAATGAGAAAGCTGCGAAGATGCATCAGTTGCTTTTGCCAATTATGCAAGGCTTATTTACCGCACCAAATCCTACCCCTGTAAAAACAGCACTGCAGCTTACAGGATTAGATGTCGGATCTGTCCGGTTACCACTTGTCCCATTAACAGAACAAGAACGGACTACGCTAAGCCAACTTTTAAAACAAAAGTAAGTAACACAAGAAGCCAATCGAAGGAATTTCGATTGGTTTTTTCTTTGCTTTTGGTGTTGAATAAACTATTTAATTAAATTTGGTTGTTATAAATTTAAAATTTCAAGTATAATAAGCATAACTGATCTATGGTCGGCCTAACATCAACATAGGAGGTTTCACTGAAATTGAGAAAGAGACAGAATCAATCCATCAAGCTTATGGCTTTAGGTGGTGTTGGGGAAATTGGGAAAAATATGTATCTTGTCGAAGTGGACAAAGATATTTTTATTATTGATGCGGGATTAATGTTTCCCGAAAATGAAATGCTTGGCATTGATATAGTAATTCCTGATATTTCCTATTTAACAGAGAATAAGGACAGAGTAAAAGCCGTATTTCTTACCCATGGTCATGAGGACCATATCGGCGCCCTTTCCTATGTTTTACGTCAAATGGAAGTCCCTGTTTACGGAACACGCCTAACACTAGCGCTCACAAATGCTATGCTTAAGGAACAAGAATATAAGGGTCCTACTAATTTTATCGAAATAAACTCAGATTCAACGATCGATATGGAGTCTGTAGAGATTAGCTTTTTTAAGACGAACCACAATATTCCTGATTCTGTAGGAGTTTGTATTCAAACGTCTGAAGGTGCCATAGTCTATACTGGTGACTTTAAATTTGATCAAGCTGCAACAGACTTATATAAACCAGAAATTGGGAAAATGGCTAGTATCGGAGATAAAGGAGTACTGTGCTTGCTTTCTGATAGCACAGAAGCAGAAAGACCTGGGTACACAACATCTGAAGCGATTGTAGCTAGAGAAATGTCAAATGCTTTTTATAATGCATCTGGAAGAGTTTTTGCCGCATGCTTTGCTTCCGATATTAACAGAATTCAACATGTTTTTGATGCTGCAAAAGAAAACAATCGCAAAGTGGCAGTAGTTGGTAAAAGCCTTGAAACGATTTATCATATTGCCCTTGATTTAGGTTACTTGGGTGTTGATGATGATATAATCATCCCTATTTCTGAAATCAAGAAATATCAGGATCGTGAAATTGTTGTTCTGATGACGGGAAGCCAAGGTGAACCAATTGAAGCCTTGCAAAAAATGGCTAAACAAATTCATAAACAGATAAATATCCAATCTGGTGACACTGTATTAATTGCTTCATCATCGCAATTAAGAGGAAGAGAATTATTCCTTTCCAAAACGGCTGATATGCTGTTTAAAGTGGGTGCCAATGTATTTTCTGGAAATCGTACTATTCATACTTCAAGCCACGGTAGTCAAGAAGAATTGAAGCTTATGATTAATTTAATGAGACCTAAATTTTTCATTCCTGTTCATGGCGAATATCGGATGCTAAAGGCCCATGCAAATGTGGCAAAAGAATGTGGACTCTCGAGAGATCAAATTAATATCCTTGATCGAGGAGAAGTCATGGAATTGAAAGATGGGAAGATGAGCCTTGGTGGTAAAATTCCTTCAGGTAATATCTTGATTGATGGAATTGGCGTGGGAGACGTTGGAAATATCGTTCTTCGTGATCGTCGTCTTTTATCACAGGATGGAATCTTAATTGTGGTAGTTACTTTATCGAGACATGAGAAGAAAATAGTATCAGGTCCTGAAATCATTTCAAGAGGATTTGTGTATGTTCGTGAATCGGAAAAGCTAATGGAAGATTCAACTAAATTGGTTAGAGAAATTGTGGAAAGATACACTTCAAAGGAAACCTTTGATTGGGCAAGCTTAAAACAAGGTGTGCGGGACGAATTGAACCGCTATCTCTATGAAAAAACAAAAAGAAGGCCAATGATCCTTCCAATTATTATGGAAGTGTAAATATGACAATCTGAGGTATAGTGGAAACCCTATACCTCAGATTGTCGGCAAAAGGCATTGAGAGCGAGCACTCTCGATGCCTTTTGTTATTTTTGGTAAGAATAGTATTAAACCGTCTAGTGGAATCGTAGTAGGTTAGCAGTTGCGAATAGATCTTAATCTTCCAAGACAGAGAATATCTGTTCTTTTTAATATATAGGCTCTACCCTAAAATAACTGTGGATAACTATTATTTCATTCATAGATGTGCCAAAAATTTTGCATGGATGTCTGTTAAAGGTAAATGTTGATATTTGATACCTGTCCGAATTCTTAATAGACGGAAAAATTCCTATTAATTAGTAAATTGGGTTAAAAATAGCATAAATTGACGGAGAGTTTCCGCCTATTAACTCAAAAACCGCAAAAATGGGGGACTTTGCATTGCGTAACCGGAAAAACTCCGATTATACGCCCCGAAACGAGCTCCATTCTGCATTTAACCGAAAAAACTCCGCTTATTTTATTTTCGTTGGTTTCTCGGATTACTCGAGTAATGATTGCAGTTATTACTACTTTAAAAATGGCACTGTTAAACAATAATGTCTGTTAACGCCACTCGAAATCACTTATTTTTTTCCCTTATTTATATATTCATTTTAGAGCAACAGTTCGTTTTATTCAAATATCAACACATAGAGCCTTTTCTAAATGTCCTGATCTCTATCATAATGAAAAACAACAATGAAGTTTAACAGAGCAATATATAAAGGATGTTTCAGATTTTTCTACTTTATCTACCTGAGTTGATTGGAGCGGAGGGCACTTGACTCCTGCGGGAAAAGAGGGAATGGGAGACCCCACAGGCGGTACGCCGAGGAGGCTCCCATCCCTCCCCGCGGAAAGCAAGTGCCCGGAGCGGAAATCAACGGACAAAGTAATGGTCTCAAAACAACCATTTATGCGAAAAGAGTCTATAACATCAAATTAATTACTTTGAGGGAATCCCTATACCTTTTCTGTTTTTAAGGATGAAATTATTTGACTGGAGAATACTAAAAATATTATATCTGAAGGGAGAACAAATAGATGGATATATTCAATCAAAATAAATCCAAAAACCAAGAAGAGCAGGAGCCGCAAAAGGACGATAAGCCCGGTTCATCTTTAATGGAAAAGATTCAGCAACTTGGACAGACCAATGTTCCACAGCTCTCAACAGATTCAAATATTCATTGCTTAACAATTATTGGTCAAATTGAAGGGCATATGACATTACCACCCCAAAATAAAACAACAAAATATGAACACATTATTCCACAACTAGTAGCTATTGAACAAAATCCAAAGATAGAAGGAGTATTAATCATATTAAATACTGTTGGTGGGGATGTAGAAGCAGGACTTGCTATTTCTGAAATGCTAGCAACACTATCAAAACCAACTGTATCAATTGTTTTAGGGGGTGGCCATTCAATTGGAGTGCCAATTGCAGTTGCCACCAATTATTCATTTATTACAGAAACAGCGACAATGACGATTCATCCGATTCGTTTGACAGGTCTCGTTATAAGCGTTCCGCAAACCTTTGAATATTTGGACAAAATGCAGGAGAGAGTAATTAACTTTGTAACGAAGCATTCCCATATTGAGGAGGAAACCTTTAAAGAGTTGATGTTTGCAAAAGGAAATCTAACTCGGGATATCGGTACAAATGTGGTAGGGGTGGATGCTGTTAAATCCGGTTTAATAGATGAAGTAGGCGGGGTTGGAGTAGCCATGAAAAAATTAAATGAGTTGATAGAGCTTAAGAGGGAGCAGAGTAAGGGGCTGATTCAATGATCTTGTACACGATGATGCCACATGAACTTATTTTTCCAAATGAAACAGAAACCTATAAGAAACAACAAACGATCGTGTATCAGGGCGTTCCCCTCTTAGTTGAACTTGCGGATAATCAAACAATTGAGGTACTACGAGTATTAAGCAGTGATCCCCAGCATTTTTTGGATGAAAGGTATTATCCAGGAACAAAAATTTCTTTATTTAATAGTGAGGGTTTGTCCTCGTTCTAGTAATGTCTTATGGTATAATAAGGGTAAGTAGACAAGAGCAGCCATCAAAGGCTGCTTTCTTCCTTTAGTAAGGTAAAGTGGAAGACGACCCATGAGTTGCTATATCTATCTCTGCTACGAGGCTATTTACAGAAGCTTATATTTGGAAAAAAACCAGGAAAACGTTTAAGCTAAACAGTACCACACTACTACATACATTTTTATAGGTGATAATATGGCAAAGAAGAAACGAAGACAATCGAAAAAAAAGGATCATCAATTAAAAAAAACGGTTCAATATGAATTGACTGCACTAGCACTATTGTCTTTGTCAGTCATTTCAATCGCAAAATTAGGTGTAGTTGGAAAAGCAATCGTTTTATTCTTCCGATTTTGGATGGGTGAATGGTATATGCTCTCCCTAATTGGTCTAGTGATCCTCAGTGCCTATTTAATGTGGAAAAGAACTCTTCCATTTTTATTTAATCCGAAATTAATCGGAACTTATTTTATTATTTCCTCTATCCTTTTATTAAGTCATATTACCCTTTTTCACCTCCTTTTAGATGGAGGTAAATTTAAGGATCCAAGTGTTATTAAAAACACATGGGAACTTTTTGTGATGGAAATAAAAGGGCAAACAAGCACAACGGATCTTGGGGGAGGAATGATTGGCGCTGTTCTCTTTGCGCTATTTTACTATCTCTTTGCAGAAACGGGTACAAAAATAATTGCATTTGTTTTTATTTTAATTGGATCTATTTTGATCACTGGTAGATCATTCGGTGATTTTACTGGGAAAATAATTACGTCCATTTTCGGCTTTTCAAAAGATCAATTGGATGCTTTTAAGGAAGACATGTTTGAATGGAAACAAAAGCAGCAGGAAAGAAAAGAAGAAAGAAAAAATCAACAATCTGAACAAACACCAAGAAAAACGAGAACGAAGCCTTCAAAAGGATCCAATCAGGATCAAGTCGAGCCAGAAGAACTTGTTACACCAGAACCGATTATTTCTAGCTTTGCAGATAGAGCCTATTCCGAGGAAGTTCCTGAGGGGAAAGAAGACAAAGAAGAACAACAAAGTGATAACTCTAATGGTGTGGAAGATGATTTCACCCCGCCTATTACATTCACAGAAATTGAAAACGCGTCATACGAATTACCACCACTCAAATTGCTAAAGCTTCCAAAGAAAACAGATCAAAGTGGAGAATATGAATTAATCCATGCAAATGCAGCAAAACTAGAGCGAACTTTCTTAAGTTTCGGCGTGAAAGCAAGAGTGACCCAGGTTCACCTAGGACCAGCAGTTACAAAGTATGAAGTCCACCCAGATGTGGGAGTTAAGGTAAGTAAAATTGTTAGTTTAAGCGATGATTTGGCATTAGCACTCGCTGCAAAAGATATTAGAATGGAAGCCCCTATTCCAGGAAAGTCAGCTATTGGAATTGAAGTACCAAATTCAGAAGTAGCAATGGTTTCCCTTAGGGAGGTATTAGAAGCAACGCAAAATGAAAAACCTGAATCAAAGCTTCAAATTGGACTAGGCCGCGATATTACTGGTGATTCGGTCCTTGCTGAATTAAATAAAATGCCCCATCTTCTCGTTGCTGGAGCAACAGGAAGCGGAAAAAGTGTCTGTATAAATGGCATCATCATTAGTATTTTAATGAGAGCTAAACCACATGAAGTAAAATTAATGATGATAGACCCTAAGATGGTTGAATTAAATGTCTATAACGGAATACCACATTTACTTGCTCCTGTTGTGACGAATCCGAAAAAAGCTGCACAAGCCTTACAAAAGGTAGTTAGTGAAATGGAACGGCGCTATGAATTGTTTTCCTACACGGGAACGCGAAATATTGAAGGATACAACGAATATGTCAAGCGTCATAATATCGAAGAAAATGAAAATCAGCCATTGTTGCCATTTATTGTGGTTATTGTTGATGAATTAGCAGATTTAATGATGGTGGCATCTTCAGAAGTTGAAGATTCTATCACAAGGCTTGCTCAGATGGCCCGTGCTGCAGGTATCCATTTAATTATTGCTACTCAGCGCCCATCTGTTGATGTTATAACAGGCGTTATAAAAGCGAATATCCCTTCAAGGATTGCATTCGCCGTTTCCAGTTCAACTGATTCAAGGACGATTCTTGATATGGGTGGTGCAGAGAAGTTACTTGGAAGAGGAGACATGCTGTTTCTTCCTGTTGGCGCATCAAAACCAGTCAGAGTTCAAGGAACATTTTTATCAGATGAAGAGGTAGAGGATACCGTTAATTTTGTTATAGGACAGCAAAAGGCACAATATCAGGAAGAAATGATCCCTGATGATCTTCCTGTAGTTAAGGGTGCTGTTGATGATGATGTATATGATGATGCAGTTAGCTTAATTATAGAAATGCAAACAGCATCTGTTTCAATGTTGCAGCGAAGATTCCGAATTGGTTATACGAGAGCTGCTCGCCTTATAGATGAAATGGAGGCTAGAGGTGTAGTAGGACCATATGAAGGAAGTAAACCCAGAGCTGTTTTAATAACAAATCCAAAAGAAGAAGCAAGCTCATAAAAATAGCAAAAAAATCGTTAATTTTTTGATAAATAATAGTAGATAGGAAGAAAGTAACATATATTATAAATAGCCGGGATATCCCGGCTATAGTTTTGAAAAAAAGGCTATGAAAAGTGTTATACTATTGAAAACGCTTACTACAACGGTGGTTATTCTTATATGTTTTGGGGGTGATAGGAAAAAATAGTTTATAAATATTTTTATAAGAAGCGCTTTCAAATACTGGTAATTATAGACTTTAAAGTTTTCGCAAAAATGGTTTTAATTACTTTTTGCAACAAGTATTTTTATGCGAAATCAAGAAAAAGCTATTTATTTATCTCGTTAAAAGTGTTATAGTATTTTCGATTAGTAGGAATGATAATACATCAGATGTCTGATGTCTTAGGAAAAAGGCTGGGGGAACATGCATGTCAATTAAGTCAGATAACCGGCATTTGTATTTACAAGTTATCGATCGTCTGAAGCAAGATATTGAAAAAGGAGTGTATAAAGAAAAAGAAAAATTACCTTCTGAATTCGATCTTGCCAAGCACTTAGGGGTAAGCAGGGCTACACTTAGGGAAGCATTGCGTATTCTAGAAGAGGAAAACGTAATTATCCGGCGCCATGGTGTTGGTACATTCGTAAGTTCAAAGCCATTATTTACTTCGGGAATCGAGCAACTAAACAGTGTCACGAATATGATTAATCTGGCAGGGATGACTCCAGGGACCATTTTCTTACGCTCGTCAGCAGAAGGACCTACCGAGGAAGATATTCGTCGCTTCACATGCTCTTCTGATGAGAATATTGTCGTGATTGAGAGGGTTAGAACTGCAAATGGGGAGCCGGTTGTCTATTGTATTGACAAGGTACCCGAACATATATTACCGGAAACATTTTCCTATAATGATGAATCACTATTTAACATTTTGGAAGAGGTATCAAACCGGAAAATTACATATGCAGTTGCTCAAATTGAGCCAATCGGATATCATGAGAAGATTTCTCCAATCCTAGAGTGTGAACCGGAAACCGCATTACTTGTGTTAAAGCAAATGCATTTCGATGAATCGGATGAACCTATTCTATATTCGGTAAACTATTTTAAAGCAGATAAGTTTAGTTTTCGCGTTTTGCGAAAAAGAATTTAACTTATTTGTTCAAGAAACGAAATAAAACATGATTGTTTCTACTAAATCAAACAAAATTCTTTAGGGGGTACACCTATCTTGAAAAAGCGTAAACTTGGATTGGCGCTGTCACTCGTACTTGCTGCTGGTACACTTCTAGGAGCTTGCGGAAAAACAACTGACAACAACACCGACACCTCAAAAGGTGGAAATAAAGTAAAAGCTTACAAAGTTTCGATGGTTACTGATGTTGGCGGTGTGGATGACAAATCATTCAATCAATCCGCTTGGAAAGGCCTTCAAGACTATGGTAAAGAAAACAACTTAACAAAAGGCAAAGACGGTTTCGATTACCTACAATCTACTTCAGATGCTGATTATTCAACAAACTTAAATACACTATCACGTCAAGGGTATGACTTAGTCTTCGGAATTGGTTTCTTAATGCATAATGCAGTGGATGAAATTGCAAAACAACAAACAGACAAAAAATTTGCTATCATTGATGACGAAGTAAAAGAGCCAAATGTTGCTAGCGTTCTATTTAAAGAGCAAGAAGCTGCCTTCCTTGCAGGCGTAGCATCAGCTCTTCAAACAAAAACGAACAAAATTGGTTTTATCGGTGGTATGAAAATTCCTGTTATCGAACGATTTGAAGCTGGGTTCTTAGCTGGTGTTCAAGCTGCTAAGCCAGAAGCAAAAGTTGATGTTCAATATTCAGGCGCATTTGATAAAGCAGAACTTGGTCAAACAATTGCTTCTAAAATGTATTCTTCTGGTGATGACGTAGTATTCCATGCTGCTGGTGCAACTGGAAATGGTCTATTTAAAGAAGCAACTGACTTAAAGAAAAAAGATCCATCGCGTGAAATATGGGCTGTTGGTGTAGACCAAGACCAAAGCTTTATGGGTCCTGATGTAGTTCTAACATCTGCAATGAAACGTGTAGATCTTGCTGTTAAAGACATTTCTACAAAATCTAAAGATGGTAACTTCCCTGGTGGAAAAACAACTATTTACGGTTTAGCTGAAGATGGTGTGGGTCTAGCACCTGTTAACAGTAATGCTTCAAGCAAAGATGCAATTGATAAGGCTGTAAAAGAATGGACAGATAAAATTAAATCTGGTTCAGTAAAAGTTCCTGCAACTCTTGAGGAATTAAAAACGTTTAAAGCACAATAATAAATATAGTAATAAGCGGGTTTATTAACCGGCCCGCTTATTTTTTAAAAAATCCGGCTCGAGCGCCAATAGTTGTCAAAGTGCTTGCCAATGGTTTTAATGAAAACCTTAATTGAAGTGTAGAACTTTACTTCTACTTTTCACTTAGGGCTTTCTGAGGGAAGAATTCCCTATTTTTTTTAAAAAAAATAAGGTCTGACCTCTTACTACTCATTTATAAATTTTTTAAACCGTATAAAAGGAAGTGAAAATGAATGGAATATGTTATAGAAATGCTTAATATCCGTAAAGAATTTGGCAATTTTGTAGCAAATGATAATATTACTCTCCAATTAAAAAAAGGCGAAATTCACGCCCTACTTGGTGAAAACGGTGCAGGAAAAACTACATTGATGAACGTTCTTTTTGGATTATACCAGCCAGAACAAGGTGAAATTCGTGTAAATGGAAAATCTGTAAAAATATCGAATCCAAACATTGCGAATGATCTAGGAATCGGAATGGTTCACCAGCATTTTATGCTTGTTGATAAATTTACAGTTACAGAAAATATCATCTTAGGTAAAGAAATTACAACTGCTGGGAGAATAAATTTAAAAAAGGCTGAAAAAGAAGTTCGTGAAATTTCAGAACGATATGGGTTATCCGTAGACCCTCAAGCAAAGATATCGGATATTAGTGTCGGTATGCAACAAAGGGTTGAGATTTTAAAAACCTTGTACCGGGGGGCTGAAATATTAATTTTTGATGAGCCTACCGCAGTACTTACACCACAAGAAATTAAAGAACTAATCAATATTATGAAGACACTTATTAAAGAAGGCAAATCTATAATCTTAATTACTCATAAATTAAAAGAAATTATGGAGGTTGCCGATCGCTGTACGGTTATTCGTAAAGGAAAAGGAATTGGAACAGTCAATGTTAGTGAGACCAATCCCAATGAACTTGCCAATCTGATGGTCGGACGTGAGGTTGTCTTTAAAACAGAAAAAATCAAATCTAATCCTAAGCAAGACGTCCTTCTGGTAAAAGATTTAGTTGTAAAGGATACCAGAGGAATTACTGTTGTTAATAAACTAAGTTTGTCCGTGCGAGCTGGTGAGATTGTAGGAATCGCTGGTGTTGATGGGAATGGTCAAACAGAATTAATAGAAGCCATAACGGGTTTACGAAAGTCGGAAAATGGAAGTATTAAAGTTAATAACAAAGAATTGTTTGGCTATAGTCCGCGAAAAATTACTGAATCCGGAGTTGCTCATATCCCACAAGATCGACATAAGCATGGGCTAGTATTAAATTATCCAATTGCAGAGAATATGGTTTTGCAAACGTATTATAAAAAACCGTTCTCCAAGAATGGAATCTTAAATTTCAAAGAAATTTATGCGAAAGCCAAAAAATTAATTACTGAATTCGATGTTCGTACTCCAAGTGAATTCGCATTAGCACGTGCATTATCTGGAGGAAATCAACAAAAGGCAATTATAGGACGTGAGGTTGACCGCAATCCAGACTTGCTTATTGCTGCACAACCGACCCGTGGTTTAGATGTTGGAGCAATCGAGTTTATTCATAAACGGTTGATTGAACAACGTGATAATGGCAAAGCAGTATTACTCATATCATTTGAACTAGATGAAATCATGAATGTAAGTGATCGGATTGCTGTTATTTATGAGGGGAAAATTGTAGCGGTTGTTGATCCTAAAGAAACAACTGAGCAAGAATTAGGGCTACTGATGGCCGGCTCGAATCGAAAAGAAGCGGGGGAAGTAACACATGTCTAAACGCCTACGCGATTTATTAACGCCTCTTATTGCTGTTATATTAGGGATAGTTGTTGGAACCATTATCATGTTAGTAAGTGGTTATAATCCAGTAGCAGCCTACGCAGCATTATGGAATGGTGCTTTTGGTGATGTCTATTATACTGGGGAAGTAATTAGACAAGTAACACCATATATTCTAGCAGGTCTAGCTGTAGCTTTTGCATTCCGTGTGGGATTGTTTAACATCGGAGTAGAAGGCCAATTTATCGTAGGATGGCTTGCAGCTGTATGGGTCGGGATTGCTTTTGATTTACCAAAAGTTATTCATTTACCACTTGCTATCTTAGCAGCAATGGTTGCTGGCGGATTATGGGCTTTCGTTCCAGGCTTGTTAAAAGCACGATTCCGCGTTCATGAAGTAATTGTCACAATCATGATGAACTATATTGCTTTACACACTGTCAATTACATCATTAACAATAAATTAAATACAGGTTCCTCTAAAACGGCTATGATCCGCGAATCTGCTTCATTGCGTTCAGAATGGATGCAAACCTTTACAACCCACTCTACTATGCATTGGGGAATAATAGTAGCAATTATTGCATGTTTCGTTATGTGGTTCTTATTGGAAAAAACTACGAGAGGATTTGAATTGCGTGCTGTTGGTTTTAACCAAGATGCAGCACATTATGCTGGAATGAGTGTGAATCAAAATATTATACTTTCCATGGTTATTTCCGGATGTTTTGCTGGAATCGCAGGTGCTATGGAAGGATTAGGAACATTCGGCTATATGGCAGTACAGGGTGGTTTTTCGGGAGTTGGATTTACCGGTATCGCTGTCGCTTTATTAGGTGGCAACACAGCCCTCGGAGTATTTTTTGCTGCAGCTTTATTCGGATCTTTAAAAATTGGTGCTTTATCTATGCCACTTGAAGCGGGAGTACCAAAAGAGCTAGTTGATATTATCATTGCCTTGATTGTATTCTTTGTTGCTTCAAGTTATATCATAAGAATAGTACTTGATCGATTCAGTAAGAAGGAGGTGAAGTAAGTGAGCTTCATGCAAATTTTAACTATTATCATTCCATCTACGTTGTTATGGGCTGCTCCACTTATCTTCACTGCTTTAGGCGGTGTTTTCTCAGAACGTTCTGGTGTTGTCAACATTGGACTTGAAGGTTTAATGGTCATTGGTGCCTTCTCTGCTATTGTCTTTAACTTAACGTTTGCAAGCACATTTGGAAGCGCGACACCATGGATTTCTCTATTAGTTGCTATGGTTGCGGGAGCAATCTTTTCGATTTTGCACGCTGTCGCTTCGATTACATTCCGAGCTGACCATACAGTTTCTGGTGTAGCGATAAACTTACTTGCAACCGGTTTAACATTGTTCCTTGTTAAGTTAATTTATAATAAAGGTGAAACCGATATTATTCAAAATAGTTTTGGCAAAATTGATGTTCCAATTTTAAAGGATATTCCATTTATCGGAAAAATATTTTTCCAAAATACGTATTGGACATCATTTGTCGCAATTCTGATTGCTATTTTAGCTTGGTATATTATTTATAAAACTCCATTTGGATTACGTCTTCGTTCTGTGGGTGAACATCCAATGGCAGCAGATACAATGGGTATCAATGTTACCAAAATGCGTTATCTTGGCGTAATTATTTCGGGTGCTCTTGGTGGAATTGGCGGTGGAGTTTATGCGGAATCTATTTCATCAAACTTTAGCCACTCAACAATCAGTGGTCAAGGCTTTATGGCTCTCGCTGCTATGATTTTTGGTAAATGGCATCCAATTGGTGCAATGGGCGCAGCTTTATTCTTTGGTTTTGCTCAGAGTATCAGTATTATTGGATCAAGCTTACCATTATTAAAAACTATTCCAGATGTGTATTTGTTAATTGCACCTTATGTTTTAACAATCCTCGCTTTAACTGGATTTATCGGCCGTGCTGAAGCACCGAAGGCAGATGGCATTCATTATATAAAAGGAAGCAGATAATTTCCTTTTTACCAAAACCCAGCAAAAATGCTGGGTTTTTACTTGTTTATTCAGATGTGACAAATTATAGTAAGAATAGGTTTTATTTAGCAGGAAAAGATATACATATTGTGATAAAACTGTCGCATCAATTTTAGGAGGATTGTAATGGAAGAATTATCAGAAAAGGTTATAGAAATGCAGGGCTATAAACTCCATATTGTTGAAACAGATAAATATAAAACGAATACTATTGTTTGGAAAATGAAAGCACCATTAACAAAGGAAAATGTGACAAAGAGAGCCTTGCTTCCCCAGGTTTTACAAAGTAGTTCAGAAAAGTACCCGACAACTACTGCACTAAGATCCTATTTAGACGAATTATATGGAGCTACTTTTTTTGTTGATCTAGGCAAAAAAGGTGAATATCATGTAATGAGTTTTTCGATTGAAATTGCGAATGAAAAGTTTTTGATGGATCCAAGCCCATTGCTGCAAAAAGGATTTGAATTTTTAGCTGGAGCTTTAACAAAACCAAATCTTGTTGGTGCTGGCTTTGATCCGGAAACCATCGAAAAAGAAAAAAGATCGTTGAAACAACGAATTCAGTCAGTCTTTGATGACAAAATGCGCTATTCAAATCTTCGCCTTATCCAGGAGATGTGCAAAGGAGAGCCATATGCTCTTGAAGTAAATGGTGAGTTAGACGAAGTTGATTCAATTACAGCTGAAAGTTTATATACGTATTTTCAAAAAGCCTTTCAAGAGGACGAAATGGACCTCTATTTTATTGGTGCCGTGAAAGAAGAGGAAGTAAAAAAACTTGTATCAGGACTTTTACAATTTCCAGATCGCACACCGCAAAAACAAGACACTAGTGAAAACATAAAGGTAGAAAAAGTCCAAGATGTTAAAGAACAGCAGGATGTGAAACAAGGAAAGTTAAATATGGGATACCGGACAAATGTAAAATATGGTGATCAAGATTATTATGCACTTCAAGTCTTTAATGGCATTTTGGGAGGTTTTTCGCACTCGAAGTTATTTATCAACGTTCGAGAAAAGGCAAGCC
This sequence comes from Neobacillus sp. PS3-40, assembly GCF_030915485.1. Classification (GTDB taxonomy): domain Bacteria; phylum Bacillota; class Bacilli; order Bacillales; family Cytobacillaceae; genus JAUZPL01. The sequence continues at coordinate 3,795,155 of NZ_CP133266.1, forward strand.
TTGCCTATTATGCTGCTAGTCGCCTTGAGAGTCATAAAGGGTTAATGATGGTTATGTCGGGGATCGATTTAAAGAATTACGATCAGGCTATTGGGATCATTCATGAACAAATGGATGCCATGAAAAAAGGTGATTTTACAGATGCAGAGTTAGAGCAAACCAAAGCGGTGATTCAAAATCAAATGCTTGAAACGATTGATACATCACGTGGTTTGATTGAGGTTCTCTATCATAATGTTGTTGCACATGTTGATATCAAATTAGATACATGGCTAACAGAAATGCAAAAAGTAACGAAAGAAGAAATTACTGCAGTAGCTGAAAAAATCGAATTGGATACAATTTATTTTCTAACTGGAATGGAGGCGGGCAAATAATGGAGAAACTATCGTTTGACCAGCTTCAAGAAGAATTATTTCATGAAAAGCTTTCAAATGGCCTAAATGTCTATATTCTTCCAAAAAAGGGATTCAATAAAACGTTTGCAACATTTACGACTAAGTATGGATCTATTGACAATAACTTTGTTCCATTAGGTAAGCAAGAATATACAAAGGTCCCAGATGGAATTGCTCACTTTTTAGAGCACAAGCTTTTTGAAAAAGAAGATGGCGATGTTTTCCAGCAATTTAGCCGCCAGGGTGCTTCTGCAAATGCTTTTACTTCTTTTACTCGCACCGCCTATTTATTTTCAAGTACTGCAGATGTAGAAAGAAATTTGGAAACATTAGTTGATTTTGTTCAAGATCCATATTTCTCAGAAAAGACAGTTGAAAAGGAAAAAGGTATTATTGGCCAAGAAATTACCATGTATGATGACAATCCTGATTGGCGTTTGTATTTCGGTTTAATCCAAAACTTATATCAAAACCATCCAGTCAAAATTGATATAGCTGGAACAATTGAATCAATCGCACCTATTACAAAAGACTTGCTTTATGAATGCTATAATACGTTCTATCATCCAAGCAACATGCTGTTATTTATAGTCGGGCCTGTTGATCCAACTGCAATCATGAATCAAGTAAGGGAAAATCAGGCGAAGAAAGAGTATAAAGATCAGCTAGAGATAAAAAGAAAATTTGATACTGAACCTGTTCAAGCAGCAGAAAAGAAACAGGTTATGGAAATGAATGTTCAAACATCGAAATGTTTGGTAGGTATCAAAGCCCTTCATGTGGATCAAACCGGTGAGGAAATGTTGAAAAATGAACTCACCATGAATGTTCTTCTTGACCTACTATTTAGTAAAAGCTCCGAAAATTATAATCAACTTTATAGCGAAGGTCTGATTGATGAGACATTTTCTTACGACTATACACAGGAGCAGGGCTTTGGCTTTGCCATGGTTGGTGGAGATACGGGAGAACCTGATCAATTAGCAGATAGAATCAAAAAGATATTTTTTAATGTATTGGGATCTACTTTTACAGAAGATCAATTGGAAAGAGCAAAAAAGAAAAAAATTGGTGCATTCCTTAGGGCTATTAATTCACCAGAATATATTGCAAACCAATTTACTCGTTATGCATTTAATGATATGAATTTATTTGATGTAGTACCAACAATGGAAAAAATCACGTTGAGTGATGTGCAAACTCTTGCATCAGAAGTCATCGAAGAGGAGCGTTTCTCCGTTTGTCAGGTAGTTCCAAAGAAAAAATAAAGAAAAAAGCGCCTAGTCTGGCGCTTTTTCTGCGGTTTTTCGGTTAAAATGGAAGTGATAGGAAAGAAAGAGTGAAGAATATGATAAAACATGCGCTTATTACAGGTGCGAGTGGTGGAATTGGACAAGCGATTGCCATTAAACTTGCCTCAAAAGGGTATCATCTATATTTGCATTACAATCGGAATGAAAATGGAATGAAAATTTTATTGGAAAAGTTGCATTCCTTTGGTGGAGAGTACATACCGATTCAGGCTGATTTATCTCAATCGGATGGATATAAAGAAATTGTGAACCAAATTTTTTCCATTGATGATGTAATTCATTGCAGTGGAAACAGCATTAATGGATTACTAGTTGATTTAAAGCAAGAAGAGGCAGAAGCGTTAATGAATGTCCATGTGATTAGCCCCTTGATGTTATCAAAAGAACTACTTCCAAAGTTAATTAGTAAAAGGTCCGGTACTATTATTGTTGTTTCCTCCATTTGGGGGCAAACAGGTGCATCATGTGAGGTGGCCTATTCTGCCGTTAAAGGCGCACAAATTTCGTTTGTTAAAGCATTAAGCAAAGAAGTAGCGCTAAATGGCGTCCGTGTCAATGCAATAGCTCCAGGCGCCGTTGAAACACCAATGATGAATTACTTAAATGATGAAGAACTAAATGCGCTGACTGATGAAATTCCAATGGGGAGACTGGGGTTGCCTGAGGAAATAGCGAACGGAGTTTCATTTTTGCTATCTGAGCAGGCCACATATATTACAGGGCAGGTACTCGCAATTAATGGTGGCTGGTACACATAAGATTTAAATGAAATTTAATTAAATGATGCATATTTTAGACCTCCTTTTAGCATAATAAGATTGTACTATTTTAAAGGAGGTTATTATATGTCTGTTTTAGATAACTGGAAACAATGGGAGGACTTTCTTGCCGATCGACTTCATCATGCACAAAACGCTGGTATGAATAAAGATGCCGTCGGTGACCTTGCCTATCAAATTGGTGACTACTTATCACAACAAGTAGATCCTAAAAATGAGCAGGAAAGAATTCTGTCAGATCTATGGTCAGTAGCAGATAAAGATGAGCAACATGCAATAGCTAATATCATGGTAAAACTTATTCAAAACAACGGAAATCGTTAAAAGAGAGCTATGCTCTCTTTTTTCTTTGGTAAACTTTATATCCTTGCTTTAAATGATCCACATCAAGCGCAAAATGTTTAGCTACTTGTAGTTTCTTCGTTATCATTAGGGTGTTCCCCATGTTTTTCCTTTCATCTTTATACAAAATCATTTATTATAAAGTTTAGATAAACTCACCGTGAAATATGTCGTTTCTTGCGTTGCAAAAGGAGGTTTTTTAATGGGAGAAAAAGAGTGGTATTTAGAATATGAAATTCAGAAAAATCGACCTGGGCTTTTAGGCGACATTTCTTCTCTTTTAGGAATGATGAAGATTAATATTGTTACGATTAATGGCGTTGATGAGGGAAGGCGCGGCCTTTTAATGATAGCGAAAGATGATGACCAAATTGAGCGCCTAGAGTCAATTATACATACAATGGATACAATAAAATTAATCAAGCTTAGAGAACCAAAACTTAGAGATCGACTTGCAGTAAGACACGGGCGGTATATTCAAAGAGACGCAGATGATAAGAAAACATTTCGATTTGTAAGAGATGAGCTTGGCTTATTGGTTGATTTTATGGCAGAATTGTTTAAACAGGAAGGACATAAGTTGATTGGAATTCGTGGAATGCCTCGGGTTGGTAAAACAGAATCAATTGTTGCCGCAAGTGTTTGTGCTAGTAAGCGATGGTTATTTCTCTCATCAACTCTTTTAAAACAAACAATTCGTAATCAACTAATCGAAGATGAATATAACGAAAATAATTTATTTATCCTGGATGGGATTGTTTCAACCAAAAGAGGAAACGAGCGCCATCTCCAGCTTGTTCGTGAAATTATGCGTTTATCAGCTGTTAAAATTGTAGAGCATCCTGATATTTTCGTTCAAAATACAGAATATACGCTTGAAGATTTTGATTATATCATTGAATTACGTAACGAATCAGAAGAAGAAATCACTTATGATCTGGTAGAAAAAAGCAATATATTCGCGGGGTCTGAAGATTTTGATTTTTAATTAAATTGGAAGGTGTTATAAGTTGACGGAATTAGGTAATCGACTGAAAGAGGCCCGATTAGCCAATGGTTTAAGTTTGGAGGATTTACAAGCCATAACCAAAATACAAAAAAGGTATTTAATAGGAATTGAAAATGGCGATTTTTCTGCCATGCCAGGGAGCTTTTATGTTAGAGCTTTTATTAAGCAATACGCAGAAGCTGTTCAGCTTGACCATGATGAAATTTTTGAGACGTATAAAGCTGAAATTCCTGTAGCATATCATGAACGTTTGCCTGAACAGTTATCACGAGTAAAAACACATAAAACACTAACAGATCGTAATCCAAAGATTTTCGATGTACTGCCTAAGATATTAATTGGTATATTTATAATTGGTGCAGCTGCACTAATCTATTATTATTTTTTGACACACAATGCAGGGAATAATTCTAAAGAATCAATAAATAACCAAAATGCAACTGCAAATTTAGCTAAATCAGACAATTTCAAAAGTGTAAAAGCTTCTGAAAAGAAAAAGAAGAAAACCAATGTCAAAAAAGTAGATTCAAATGAAAATTCTACACAAACAGAGGTTCCAACTCAAGAAATCGCGTTGGTCCAAAAAGGCGGATCACGCTCTACTTATGAGTTGAAAAATACAGATAAATTTGTCGTTAAATTGGTCTCAAATGGTCAGACATGGGTCAATATTAAGAATGGCAAAGGGTACTCCTTTTTCCAAGGGATGCTAAATAAAGACGGCACAAATACTCAAACCGTGGATTTAACAAAGGAAAGTGACGCTGTTTTAGTAATCGGCAGAACGATCGATACGGATATATTTGTGAATGACCAAAAACTTGAGTATGCTACACCACCTACTCAAGTGGTTCGCCAGGACATTACGATTCATTTTGTTCCGAAGAACAAATAGTCATCAAGTGATGGCTATTTTTCACTTTATTTAAATACCAATATACGATTTTATCGTATGTTTTGTTAAATAATAATATAAAACGTAACATGTGAAATAGAAAAGGCAAGGTTATGCTCACTTGTTCGCTAATCAGAATTTAGCTCCATAAATTTTGCTAGCGCATAAGGGCAACTACGCCTGATCATCGCCCTTAGGGGCTCGCCAATCGGAGAGTTTTCTATAGTTTTAAGAATTTCGTACGATCGGCTTCACTTTTTTGATTAAATTTTTTGGAGGAAAAAAAATGAATTTACCAAATAAAATAACGGTATCAAGAATTTTATTAATTCCTATTTTCTTGATTATCATGCTTGTACCATTTAAATGGGGTTATGTCCATTTGCTTGGCACATATCTTCCAGTTACTCATTTGGTTGGTGGTTTGATATTTATCCTTGCATCTGCCACAGACTGGGTAGACGGGTATTTAGCACGCAAATATCATCTTGTAACGAATATGGGGAAATTTCTTGATCCACTTGCCGACAAACTGCTTGTTTCTGCGGCGTTAATTGTTCTTGTTGAGCTAGGATATGCTCCTTCATGGATTGTTATTATTATCATTAGTAGAGAGTTTGCGATTACAGGCCTTCGTCTGCTACTTGCGGGCGCAGGGGAAGTTGTTGCAGCAAATATGCTTGGTAAAGTTAAAACATGGGCACAAATTGTTGCTATTTCTGCTCTTCTCTTACATAACATTATTTTTAAAGCTATTTCTCTTCCGTTTGATCAAATTGCCTTATATATTGCCCTTATTTTTACGATTTGGTCTGGCTGGGATTACTTTGCTAAAAACATGCATGTATTTAAAAATTCCAAGTAAAGAGAAAAGCGCAAGGTCCCTTGTGCTAGACAATCATCAAAGACAATATAAATTCTGGTAACTTTAAAAAGGTGTGATGGATTATGAATGCCGAAATTATTGCAGTAGGGTCAGAATTGTTATTAGGTCAAATTGTTAATTCAAATGCTCGGTTTTTATCCCTTCACTTGGCTGGATTAGGAATTCACGTATATTATCATACAGTAGTTGGTGATAATGCGGGGCGCCTAAAATCAGCGATTGAAATTGCCGAGAAACGTTCGAATATTATTATATTTACAGGTGGACTTGGCCCAACAAAGGATGATCTTACAAAAGAAACCATTGCAAGGCATGTTGGGAAAGAATTAATTATGGATGAAAAAGCATTTGAATCCATAGAGCAATATTTTAAGAAAACAAATCGAGAAATGACAGAAAATAATCAAAAGCAAGCACTTGTTTTAAGAGACTCAATCGTTCTTCCAAATGATCATGGCATGGCCCCAGGAATGATGCTTCGTTCAAATAATCATATTTATATGTTACTTCCTGGACCGCCAAAAGAGATGGAGCCGATGTTTCTTCAGTATGGTAGGCAAGCGCTATCGTCACAAAATGACGCGAAAGAAAAAATTGTTTCAAGAGTGTTACGGTTTTTTGGGATTGGGGAAGCATCATTAGAGACGGGAATTGAAGATTTAATCGATGCTCAAACGAACCCAACGATAGCTCCGCTTGCTTCTGATGGAGAAGTTACATTAAGATTGACTGCCAGCCACTCAAATTTGGATGAAGCACAGGCATTGCTCGATCAGACAGAAAAAGCAATCCAATCTCGTGTGAGTCAATATTTCTACGGTTATGATAATAGTTCACTGATGCAGGAATTAATTAAACTTTTGATGAAAAAGAACTTAACCATTGCTGTGGCAGAAAGCCTCACAGGAGGGATGTTCCAACAGGAGTTAACCTCATTTCCTGGTACAAGTGCCTTATTAAAAGGCGGAGTCGTTTGTTACACAAATGAAGTGAAACAAACGCTTTTAAACGTGAAAAAGGAAACGATCGATGTTCAAGGTGCTGTAAGTGGAGAATGTGCCAAAGAATTAGCAGAGAATGTGGCTGTGCTCGTTGGCGCTGATATCGGTATTAGTTTCACCGGCGTCGCTGGCCCTGGTGAATTAGAGGGCAAGCCTGCTGGTACTGTGTACATCGGAATTCATTTGAACGACAGAAAAAGTATTACCGAAGAGTTACATCTTGGTGGGACACGTGAAGCAATCCGCACCCGTGCTGTCAAATATGGTTGTTATTTATTAATCAAACTTTTGCAAGAATCACAGAATGCTAAATAGGTTCTGTGGTTTTTTTGTGTTCTTCTCCAACAAAAAAGATCTTTTCTTCAAAATTAAGTGTGGGTGGAGCATCAAATAAAAAATGTTGATTTTTTCCAGGGACTGAATAGGAACAACAAAATATAAGAACTTGTAAAAATATCAGATAATGGGGCAAAAGGGGCAATTGGAGCAAAAATATTGTACAAAATATAGATTTGCAAGATAGATTTGTATGTTTTGAAACCTAAACGCAGTTGAAAAAATCCGAATGAATGTTCGATTTTTTGCTCGACAAAAAGGACAAAAGCAGTTATATTATAAATAGGAATTTAATTCGACTGAATATGTTTTTTTTTATACATGAAGGAGGAAATATAAGTGAGTGATCGTCAAGCTGCCCTTGAAATGGCATTAAAACAAATAGAAAAGCAATTTGGTAAAGGTTCGATTATGAAGATGGGTGAAAAAACAGATACGCAGGTTTTGACTTCCCCGAGTGGTTCTTTGGCACTCGATGTTGCTCTTGGGGTAGGCGGTTATCCAAGAGGGCGTATCATCGAAATTTATGGCCCTGAGAGTTCAGGTAAAACAACTGTTGCATTACATGCTATTGCTGAGGTCCAATTAAAAGGTGGACAGGCAGCGTTTATCGATGCCGAGCATGCACTTGATCCAGCATATGCACAAAAGCTTGGTGTTAATATTGATGAGCTTTTACTGTCACAACCTGATACAGGTGAACAGGCCCTTGAAATTGCGGAGGCACTTGTTCGCAGTGGAGCGGTAGATATCCTTGTCATTGACTCCGTTGCAGCATTAGTACCAAAAGCAGAAATTGAAGGAGACATGGGAGATTCACATGTAGGTTTACAGGCCCGCTTGATGTCCCAAGCCTTAAGAAAACTATCTGGCGCTATCAATAAATCAAAAACAATTGCTATCTTTATTAACCAAATTCGTGAAAAAGTAGGGGTAATGTTCGGAAACCCTGAGATAACTCCTGGTGGCCGTGCTCTTAAATTCTATTCAACTGTTCGTCTTGAAGTGCGCCGTGCGGAAGCGTTAAAGCAAGGTAATGATATTGTTGGTAATAAAACAAAAATCAAAGTGGTAAAAAATAAAGTAGCTCCTCCTTTCCGTACTGCTGAAGTGGATATTATGTATGGAGAAGGTATGTCCAGAGAAGGAGAAATCATTGACCTTGGCTCTGAATTAGATATCATTCAAAAAAGCGGCTCTTGGTATTCTTACAATGAGGAGCGACTAGGCCAAGGCCGTGAAAATGCAAAACAATTCTTGAAGGAAAATCGTGAAATTTCCCAACAGATTCAGCTGAAAATCCGCGAACATTATGGATTAGATGGAAACAAAGCGATAACAGAATCAGGTGATTCAGAGGAATTAGAATTACTTGACTAATTTCAAGAACAAAACCTACTTTTAGGTTTTGTTCTTTTTGTTAAATCGTATTTTTATACATATTTATTTATTATTATTCAATAAAAGTGATAACATTCATTGATTATCTGAAACAAAATATAAATGTTAAAAATGGTAAAAGGACTAACCCTTGACAATGAATATTCGCACCCTTACAATTAACATGTATATTTTACATTTTTGGGAATATGGAAATTTTTTTAGAAGCCTTGGTGCTTGCTGTGTATGTTGAGTCTAAACAATGTACATGCCGACACTTAAAAATGTAGCAAAAGTTCATAGCAAGAGGAGGTGTAACGATGGAATTAACTAATGTCATCTCCATTTTGCTTGGTCTAATCGTCGGTGCCGTTGTTGGCTATTTTATTCGTAGGTCTATTGCTGAAGCAAAAATTGCAGGAGCAAAGAATGCTGCTGTGCAGATTCTTGAGGATGGAAAGCGTGAAGCTGATTCATTGAAAAAAGAAGCCCTGTTAGAAGCAAAAGACGAAATTCACAAGCTTCGTAGTGAAGCTGAGCGTGAGGTTCGAGAACGAAGAAATGAACTGCAAAAACAAGAAAACCGTTTACTGCAAAGAGAAGAGAATTTAGATCGAAAAGATGAATCGGTAAATAAACGTGAAGCTCTTTTAGAAAAGAAGGATGATTCTCTTAACCAAAGACAACAGCATATTGAACAGATGGAAAGCAAAGTGGACGAGTTGATACGAACACAACAAGCTGAACTTGAACGTATTTCTAGTTTGACACGTGAAGAAGCAAAGTCGATCATTTTAGATCGAACTGAAAAAGAACTTTCCTATGATCTTGCCGTAATGATCAGAGAAAGTGAAAGTCGTGTGAAAGAGGAATCCGACAAGAAAGCAAAAGAAATATTGTCGCTGGCAATCCAGCGTTGCGCTGCTGACCATGTGGCAGAAACAACTGTCTCTGTTGTAAATCTTCCAAATGATGAGATGAAAGGTCGGATTATTGGCCGCGAAGGTCGAAACATCCGCACCCTTGAAACACTTACAGGAATTGATTTAATTATTGATGATACTCCTGAAGCGGTTATCCTATCAGGATTTGACCCGATCCGTCGTGAAACAGCTCGCTTGGCACTTGAGAAACTTGTCCAAGATGGTCGTATCCATCCAGCCCGCATTGAGGAAATGGTGGAGAAATCACGGCGTGAGGTGGATGAATACATCCGAGAAGTTGGTGAACAAACAACATTTGAAGTTGGTGTTCATGGTCTTCATCCAGATCTTATCAAAATTCTTGGTCGTTTGAAGTATCGTACAAGTTACGGACAAAATGTATTAAAGCATTCAGTGGAAGTAGCACAGCTTTCAGGCTTACTTGCAGCTGAACTTGGAGAAGATGAAACATTAGCACGCCGGGCCGGATTACTACATGATATTGGGAAAGCCATTGATCATGAAGTGGAAGGTAGCCACGTGGAAATTGGGGTAGAACTCGCAACAAAATATAAGGAACACCCAGTTGTTATTAACAGTATAGCTTCACACCATGGTGATACAGAAGCAACATCTGTCATTGCAGTGCTTGTAGCAGCTGCTGATGCATTGTCAGCTGCTAGACCTGGTGCACGAAGTGAAACTCTAGAAAATTATATCAGAAGACTTGAAAAGCTTGAGGAAATTTCTGAATCCTATGAAGGTGTCGAGAAATCATTTGCAATTCAAGCAGGTCGTGAAGTGAGAATTATTGTAAGACCCGAAGCGGTAGACGATCTTTCTGCACATCGATTGGCACGCGATATTCGCAAACGAATTGAAGAAGAGCTTGATTATCCAGGACATATCAAAGTCACGGTAATCCGTGAAACACGTGCTGTAGAATATGCGAAATAAAGCGATGCATTTGCATCGCTTTATTTTTTAGCTAATCTGGTCTTCTTAGTATGTCTTGCACAAACAGCTCAGCTTCTTTAGGTGTCCTTGTACTCTTCTTAGACATTTCGAGTGGTGAAACAATTTGTATAAAGAAGAATTGAATTTTTAAAAAAGAAAGGGTAATAAAATGAATTTACTATTTATTGGAGATGTTGTTGGTTCTCCAGGCCGTGAAATGATAAAAGAGTATGTCCCAAAATTGAAAGAAAAGTTTCGACCACAAATAACGATTATAAATGGTGAAAATGCTGCGGGTGGAAAGGGTATAACGGAGAAAATATACCGAGAATTTTTAGAAACTGGCGCCCAAGCAATTACGCTTGGAAACCATGCTTGGGACAATCGGGAAGTCTTTGAATTTATTGATGATGCAAAATATTTAGTTCGCCCTGCAAATTTTCCAGAAGGTGCACCAGGAAAAGGAATTGTTTATTTGAAATTAAATGAGTTAGAAGTGGCCATTATAAATCTACAAGGTAGGACATTTATGAATCCACTTGACTGCCCATTTAAAAAAGCTGATGAACTAATTGAAGCTGCTCGTGCGAGAACGCCATTTATTTTTGTGGATTTTCATGCGGAAGTAACAAGTGAGAAGCAGGCAATGGGATGGTATTTAGATGGAAGAGTTTCAGCGGTTGTAGGAACGCACACACATGTCCAAACAGCGGATAATCGAATTTTACCTGGAGGAACTGGATATTTATCCGATGTCGGGATGACAGGAGCTTATGACGGCATTCTTGGTGTTGAAAAAGAAGCTGTACTAAAAAGGTTTTTAACAAGCCTTCCCGTTCGTTTTGAAGTTCCAACTTCGGGTAGAAACCAACTAAGTGCTGTGTCAATTGAGCTTGATCGAAAAACAGGATTTACAAAAAAGATCGAACGTATTTTAATTAGTGATGATCATCCATTTTATTCTTAATTCAAGAAAAAAATAGATCCTTACTAGCCCTATTCCCTTTGCTTTTTTTGTTCAAGCTGGAATAAGTCTTTTACCCAGCGAATATAGTAGCAGTGGAATATTATATATACCTGATTTGTCCATGAAACTGCTCATGCGGTATCGGGATTATACAAGGAGGAGCTAGTAATGGAAATATTAAAAGTTTCAGCAAAGTCTAATCCTAATTCTGTAGCTGGTGCGCTTGCCGGAGTTCTGCGAGAAAAAGGTGCAGCAGAAATGCAGGCTATTGGTGCGGGCGCATTAAATCAAGCTGTTAAAGCAGTTGCGATTGCTCGAGGATTTGTAGCACCTAGCGGAGTTAATTTAATTTGTATCCCTGCATTTACCGATATTTTGATTGATGGGGAAGAACGCACAGCTATAAAACTTATCGTTGAACCACGATAAAAAAATGAATAATGGGATCTGCTTGAATCAAACAAGCAGGTTCTTTTTTATTTTAACTAATCGGAATTTATATCCATAAATTCTGCTAGTGCATAAGGGCAATTATGCCTAATCATCTATATTAAATACCTTTGTTAGGTAATGTATTTTGAGTTTGAGGTAGAAAGGCAAGAAGGGAGTAAATGATGAGAATTTTTGATGCTCACTGTGATGTATTGTATAAAATGTTTAAAAACCCTTCAATAAAATTTCAAAACTCAGCTAGTTTACAAGTGAATGGAGAGCAATTAACAGCTGCAAATGTTAAAATTCAAGGTTTTGCCATTTATGTATCGCCAAATATTCATCCGAACCTTCTATTTGATGCAGCTTTACACATGGTGGAATTATTTTATGAAAAAATTATAAAACCAAATCCATTTATAAAATTAATTACAAGAACAGAGCATATAGACATGCTGGATGATGATCAAGTGGGGGCCATTCTAACGTTGGAAGGCTGTGACGCAATTGGCAGAGATTTACTGAAGCTCAAAACCCTTTTAAGACTAGGTGTTTCATCGGTTGGTTTAACATGGAATAATGCCAACAGCGTAGCCGATGGTGCGCTAGAAGAAAGGGGTGGAGGATTAACACAATTTGGAAAAGAAGTGATTAGACTTTTAAATGAAACGAATACATGGTGTGATATATCACATTTATCAGAGAAGGGATTTTGGGATGTGATCGAATGGGGGAATCACCCTTTTGCATCACACTCTAACTGTTATTCTCTATGCCCACATCCCCGCAACCTAAAGAATGACCAAATTAAAGCAATTATTGAAAGGGATAGTGTAATGGGGGTTACCTTTGTACCGCAATTTTTATCAGGACAAAATGAGGCATCGATTATAGATGTTTTGCGACACGTAGAACATATTTGTGAACTAGGTGGTGAAAACCATATTGGATTTGGCTCGGATTTTGATGGAACGGAACATATTGTATCAGGGCTTACTTCGATTGGAGATTACTTCCTATTGATCAATGAACTACAAAAATATTATTCCGAAATACAAGTATCTAAGTTTTTATATGAGAATATGAAAAAAAGATACCCACGTCGTATATAGGATAAAACCATGAAATACCGGTGATTAAGCTTTGTTTTTGATTTATGATCAGACTAAATAGTGACTAAATTTCAAATAATAAAAAAACATTCAAATTTTAGACAATAAGTGGAAATGAGGGGTTGCATTTTTGGACACATAGGTCTAGAATTGTAAGCGTTTAGTACGTATCCTTTAATCTACTTTTCTATTCTATTTAGAAAAAAATGGAATTCAATTCTAGTGATTTAAGGAAATGTCCTAATAAAAAATAGTTTCACAATCTTTTTACATATCCAAAGGGGTGTAAGTCATGATCAATCAACTTTCATGGAAAGTTGGCGGACAACAAGGAGAAGGCATTGAAAGTACAGGGGAAATATTTGCTATTGCACTAAATCGACTAGGATATTACCTGTATGGTTTTCGCCATTTTTCGTCACGTATTAAGGGTGGACATACGAATAACAAAATTAGAGTAAGTACATCACAAGTGCGCTCAATTTCTGATGATCTTGATATTCTTGTGGCATTTGATCAGGAAACAATCGATGTAAACTATGCTGAATTGCACAGTAAAGGTGTCATCATGGCCGATTCCAAATTCAATCCGAAAAAGCCTGGGGACACTGAAGCAAGTATGTATGCGGTTCCATTCACTGAAATGGCAACTAAATTAGGTACTTCACTAATGAAAAACATGGTTGCAATCGGTGCAACTTCCGCTGTTTTGGATCTTGATATTCAAGTTTTCAATGAAGTCGTGAATGAAATTTTCGGCAAAAAAGGCGAGCAAGTTGTTGCAAAAAACATGGAAGCAATTAAAGCAGGCTATGATTATATGAAAGAAAAGCTTAATAACGTTCAGCCGATGCAGCTTGAAAAAGCTGATGGTAAAAAACGGATGTTTATGATTGGAAACGATGCCATTGCACTTGGTGCGCTAGCTGGAGGCTGTCGTTTTATGTCGGCTTATCCAATTACTCCGGCATCTGATATTATGGAGTACTTAATTAAAAAGCTTCCTCCACTTGGCGGTGCTGTTATTCAAACAGAAGATGAAATTGCAGCTTGTACAATGGCTATTGGTGCGAACTATGGTGGTGTTCGAGCATTAACTGCGTCATCTGGCCCAGGGCTATCATTGAAAATGGAAGCAATTGGTTTGTCTGGTATGACAGAAGTGCCATTAGTTATCGTTGATACGCAACGTGGCGGTCCATCAACAGGCTTACCAACAAAACAAGAACAATCAGATTTAATGGCGATGATCTATGGAACCCATGGGGAAATTCCAAAAATCGTTCTTGCGCCAAGCACTGTTGAGGAAGCATTCTATGACTCAGCTGAAGCTTTCAACCTTGCTGAAGAATACCAATGCCCAGTCATTGTTCTATCAGACCTTCAACTTTCATTAGGTAAACAAACTGTAGAACCGCTTGATTATAACAGAGTAGAAATCAGACGTGGAAAGCTTGTAACAGAGGAAATTCCAGCTGATGAAAATGGTGGCTATTTCAAACGGTACGAAGTTACAGAAGACGGAGTTTCACCACGTGTCATTCCTGGTATGAAAAATGGAATTCACCATGTTACAGGTGTAGAACATGCTGAAACGGGTAAACCATCTGAATCACCAACAAACAGGATAGCACAAATGGATAAACGTTTCCGCAAAATTGAAAATATTCGCTTTGATAGACCTGTTCATAAATATGAGCCACATCAAGAGGCAGATGTTTTACTCGTCGGATTTAATGGAACAAGAGGTGCGATTGAAGAAGCTATCACTCGCCTAGAAAATGAAGGCATGAAAGTGAATCATGCACATATTCGCTTAATCCATCCGTTCCCATCTGATGAAGTTCTTCCAATGGTTCGTTCTGCTAAAAAAGTAATCGTAGTAGAAAATAATGCTACTGGACAGCTTGCAAATATCATGAGAATGAATATTGGTCATGTTGAAAAAATCACTAAGTTCTTAAAATATGATGGTAACCCATTTTTACCACACGAAATTTATTCAAAATGTAAGGAGTTGTTTGTTCTAAATGGCCACATTTAAAGACTTTCGTAATGATGTAAAACCAAACTGGTGCCCCGGCTGTGGCGACTACTCTGTACAAGCTTCAATTCAACGTGCGGTAGCAAATGTTGGTTTAGAACCTGAAAATTTAGCAATTATTTCTGGAATCGGCTGTTCCGGTCGTATTTCCGGTTATATCAAATCATATGGTTTCCATTCAATTCATGGTCGTTCACTTCCAATTGCCCAAGGTTTAAAAATGGCTAATCGCGATTTAACCGTTATTGCCTCAGGTGGAGATGGAGACGGATTTGCAATTGGTATGGGTCACACTGTCCATGCGATTCGTCGTAACATGAACATTACGTATATTGTTATGGATAACCAAATTTATGGGCTAACAAAAGGCCAAACATCACCACGTTCTGCAGTTGGTTTTAAAACAAAATCTACCCCAATGGGATCTGTAGAACCGCCGATTTCTCCAATGGAGTTAGCATTAACAGTTGGTGCAACTTTTGTTGCTCAGAGTTTCTCAACCGATTTGAAGGAACTTACTGAATTAATTGAAGCAGGAATCAAACATGAAGGTTTCTCTTTAATTAATGTATTTAGTCCATGTGTAACCTATAATAAGGTTAATACGTATGATTGGTATAAAGAAAATCTTACTAGCCTAAGTACTATTGAAGGTTATGATGCTAATGATCGTAATGCAGCAATGCAAACAGTAATGAAATATAAGGGCCTCGTGACTGGTCTTATTTATCAAGATACAGAGCGTCAATCATATCAGCATTTACTTGGTGGTTATTCACAAGAGCCGCTTACTCAAGCTGATTTAGGACTTAACCCTGTACATTTTGACAAATTAGTTTCAGAATTTATGTAGCCATTAAGAAATCCACGGATTAAAATCCGTGGATTTTTTTTGCGAATTTTGATTTAGCCTTGTTGATTCCTTGGATGAATAGAAATATCTTATAGGCAGCAAAGTCGAAATTCATGATTAATTACAACAATTTATATATATTCTGGTTTTGTTTATGAATATGATCCTTGATTTTCTATTGTTTTCATGCTCTTAAACCTTTATACTATTGTAATGTGTAGAGTCTAGCTGTACCTTTATTAAACCCTTAAAAGGAACAGAATACCAATTTTAATATTAATAGATGAAGTGGAAGAAATTCTTATGGAAAGGGGATACAACCCAAATGAATGAGGAACAGCGATTGGAAAACCAACAAGTAGAGTCTACTAATTCTCCGGACAAAAAATCCACAGAGGATTATAGTAAATATTTTGACAAAGTCATGACTGCACCTTCTCTTAAAGATGCAAAACAACGTGGGAAAGAAGAAGTTAAGTACCAAAATGACTTTGCCATTTCAGAAGAATTTCGTGGAATGGGTGAAGGCCGCAAATTTTACATACGTACGTATGGCTGTCAAATGAATGAACATGATACTGAAGTAATGGCAGGAATCTTCATGGCTTTAGGCTATGAACCAACAGAAAGTGTGGAAGATGCAAACGTCATTTTATTAAATACTTGTGCAGTTCGTGAGAATGCTGAAAATAAGGTATTTGGTGAACTTGGTCATTTAAAAGTGCTTAAATTGGAAAAACCTGATCTCCTCCTTGGAGTATGCGGTTGCATGTCACAGGAAGAGTCTGTTGTTAATAAAATTCTGAAGACATACAATTTTGTTGATATGATTTTTGGTACACATAATATTCATCGTTTGCCAAATATTTTACATGATGCTTATATGTCAAAGGAAATGGTTGTTGAGGTTTGGTCTAAGGAAGGGGATGTAATTGAAAACCTTCCAAAGGTTCGCCGTGGGAAAATTAAAGGCTGGGTAAACATTATGTACGGCTGTGATAAATTCTGTACGTACTGTATCGTTCCATATACTCGTGGTAAAGAGCGGAGCCGTAGACCTGAGGAGATCATTCAGGAAGTCCGCCATTTAGCAGCCCAGGGCTTTCAAGAGGTAACCCTTCTTGGACAAAACGTGAATGCTTACGGTAAGGACCTAGAGGATCTGTTTAACTATCGTCTTGGTGATCTTATGGATGACTTACGTAAAATTGATATTCCACGGATTCGTTTTACAACAAGCCACCCGCGTGATTTTGATGATCATCTAATTGAAGTTCTGGCAAAGGGCGGCAATTTAATGAATCATATTCATTTGCCTGTTCAGTCAGGATCAACAGAAGTTCTGAAAATTATGGCTCGTAAATATACAAGAGAACAATATTTAGAGCTAATTCGTAAAATTAAGGCTGCAATTCCGGATGTTTCGTTAACAACTGATATAATTGTAGGCTATCCGAATGAAACGGATGAGCAGTTTGAAGAAACATTATCATTATACAAAGAAGTAGGTTTCGAAACTGCCTATACATTTATATACTCTCCACGAGAAGGAACACCTGCAGCAGAGATGCAAGATAATGTTCCAATGAATGTGAAAAAAGACCGCTTACAGCGCTTAAATAGCCTTGTTAATGAATCTTCAGCAGAAGCGATGAAAAAATACCAGGACCAAATCGTTGAAGTTCTTGTCGAAGGTGAAAGTAAGAATAATCCAGACGTGTTGGCAGGGTATACAAGTAAGAGTAAGCTCGTTAACTTTAAAGGTCCTAATTCAGCGATAGGTAAAATTGTCAAAGTGAAGATTACTCAAACAAAAACATGGTCATTAAACGGAGAAATGATTGAACAACAAGAACCAGTTGAGGTGAAATAAGATGGCAAAATATACAAAAGATGATATCGTAGCACGTGCAATAGAATTAGCATCAATGATTTCGGAAACAGATGAAGTAGATTTCTTTAAACGTGCAGAAGCAAAAATTCATGCAAATGAAAATGTTCGTACAATGATTTCGGACATTAAAGGACTACAAAAGCAGGCAGTTAACCTACAGCATTATGGGAAACCTGAAGCTTTGAAAAAAGTGGAAGATAAAATTGCTTCAATTGAAGAAGAAGTAGATTCCATTCCCGTTGTTCAAGAGTTCAAACAATCCCAACTTGAAGTAAACGAATTGCTACAACTAATTGCTTCGACAATTTCGAATACTGTAACAGATAATATTATTATCGCCACAGGCGGAGATGTCTTACGTGGTGAAACAGGTGCAAGCATGGAACATGATGCAGCATGCGGTTGCGACCACGATAATGAAGACCACGATCACAAGCATTAAAATGGAAACCAGGCTTAATATAAGCCTGGTTTTTTTAGCTAATATCAGAATTTATATTCATAAATTTCTGCTCACGCATAAGGACAACTATGCTTGTCATCGCACTTAGGGGACTCGCCAAACGGCGAGTTTTCTTTATCTACGTAAAATCCCTCTAATAAAAGTCCAATCTAGGTGGAACATACCCCAAAATCCCGCATAAAATGAACTATGACTAAACTTTTATCCACTATTCACAAAAAAAAATCGCACAAGAGTCTAGAAATCAGCATAGGATGAAATGAAACTGAATGAGGAGGGTTCGCTCGAAATGGGAGAATACAGAGAGATAATTACCAAAGCAGTCGTTGCCAAAGGACGGAAATTCACCCAGTCCAATCATACGATTTGCCCGGCGCATAATCCAACAAGCATCCTTGGCTGTTGGATCATCAACCATAAATACGAGGCGAAAAAAGTCGGTAAGACGGTAGAGATACGCGGCCATTATGATATCAACACTTGGTACTCCTATAATGATAATACAAAAACAGAAGTAGTTACCGAAAGTGTTACTTATACTGATGTCATAAAGCTAAAATATCGCGACCATGACAGTATGGATGACAGTGAAGTTATCGCACGTGTCTTACAACAGCCAAACTGTGTCGAAGCAGTCATTTCTCCAAATGGCAATAAAATTATCGTCAATGTGGAAAGAGAGTTCATTGTTGAGGTTATTGGAGAAACAAAAGTTTGTGTTGCCATCAACCCTAATGGATGCTCTTGTAATGACGATGAGTGGGGAATGAATGTTGACGATGAAGAGTTCGATGAACTTAATCCCGATTTCTTAGTCGGCTCTGAAGAAGAATAAAGACACTAGGAAGTTTTTTCTTCCTAGTTTTTCTTTTTAGCTAATCAGAATGTATATCCATAAATTCTGCTAGCGCATAAGGGCAACTACGCCTAATCATCGCCCTTAGGGGCTCGCCGATCAGCGAGTTTTCTTTATTGTTGTCTTTGAAATGTTTATTGTATTATGGCTCATTTGTGTAACAAGTTTCACACGAATGAGCCATAAATCTTTTTTTCAACAGTATAATTTAACGAAGCATTTATTATTTTTGAACGAATGATTTCCAGAGTGAATTAGCATCCTATTTTTTAGGAGGTGTTTTAAAAATGGAACCATCTCAGCCTGGGAATAATCAAATGCCTAATTTTGATCACTTAAACGATCGGGTGATCGCTCAGAAAACATCAACACCGACATTGGTGATCAAGACGAATCTTGATCCAAAGGATTCAACTGAAAATAACCCATACTACCCTGATAAGAACGCAAAAAATCCAAAACTTTTTAGAGATTATTTTGAAGAGTAAAGTGGGTAAAAGTAAGGAAAATCTAGACGTGAAACTGTTAAATTTATTTTAAAATTAGTGTTGGGATGGCATTAGTAAAATTAACGTAAAAAATGTGTTAAATGAAACAAATTTACGCTCATAATATTGCCTTTCGATTAAGGAAATGGTATTGTTAAGGGGAATTATTTTTGTTCTGTTTTTTCATCATGAAATGACGTTGAGCAAGAATAGTAATACAATGTGTTTGGTTAACACTAGGAGGCAACAAAAATGGAAAAAGGTAAAGTAAAATGGTTTAACTCTGAAAAAGGTTTTGGATTCATCGAACGCGAAGGTGGAGAAGATGTATTTGTACACTTTTCTGCAATTCAATCTGAAGGTTTCAAAACTTTAGATGAAGGTCAAGAAGTTACTTTCGACGTTGAGCAAGGAGCTCGTGGACCACAAGCTGCTAACGTACGTAAAGCTTAATCCAACATTGACTATTCAAAACAGACTCTAATTCATTAGGGTCTGTTTTTTGGTGTTAAGAAATGTGTAAAAAGGGGTTAGCATTCTGTCCCTCAAGGTTGTTTGATTTTGACTAACATCCAAATAAAAAACCCTGCTCAAAAATGAGCAGAGCGTATGTCATATAAAGTAAAATGGTTAAAGTCATTATAACACAACCACCATAAAAAGATATGAATATAAAAAAATTAAAATAAACCATCATCCTCCAATCTGACAGTTCAGAAAAAAGTCGGATGACATTATCTTGGTAAATCTATTTTAGGACTTTAAAATGGAATCAAATCCAGCCCGAATAGGTGATTTTTATCCCCATTACCCCTTTCTATTATTACAATGTTTTATTCTAATAAAACTAATTGTAACTAAACTAGTAACTGGCTGAAATGCTCCTGTAACATTCATATGTTATTTTTGATATAACGTAAGAATGGGGGACTGAATTTGAAGAAACTTTTAATAGCCTTTAGTTCAGCGTTTCTTTTATTATTTGGATTTCAAAATGGAGCGTTAGCAGCATCCAATACATATTTAGTGAAAAGCGGAGATACATTAAGTAAAATTGCCAAAACATATAAAATATCTGTTGTACAATTAAAAAGCTGGAATCACCTTACATCTGATATTATTCACCCAAAGCAATCTTTGAATATATCTGCAGTAAAAAGTAGTACGCAAACAAAAAAGGCGCAGTTAAATGTGGTAAAGGAAATTACCGTTAAGGCGACTGCCTATAATGTCAGTTGTAAAAAATGCAGTGGAATCACAGCTACTGGAATTAACCTAAAGAAAAATCCGCAACAAAAAGTGATTTCGGTTGACCCTAAAGTAATTAAATTAGGTACGAAGGTTTATGTTGAGGGTTACGGATATGCTATAGCTGCTGATAAAGGAAATGCGATTAAGGGAAATAAAATTGATGTTTTTATCTCGTCCCATAAGGAAGCCTTAAAATGGGGGAGTAAAACTGTAAAAGTAAAAATATTGAAATAATGGAAGAGCCCTTCTCGAAAAAAGAGAAGGGCTCTTTTATTGTAAATTTTATCCAAGAGAAGGTCTCTTTTAAAATGTTCCGCTGGTCCGGTGTGCATTTTAGTTAGAGTACCTTCTTTTTTCACTATAAAGCTAGATCAAAAAAGTTGTTTACATGTAGCTAAGTGAAAAAATCTAATTTATTCGGACTATGATAAACAGATTAGTTAATTTTAAACTATGTTCATTTTTTTGTAACAATTTCGACAAAATTTTATGTTGTTTTTATACCATTCTGCCAATATAATCGTAAATGTAGATAAATGATAATGATTATCATTATCATTATCATTATTAATTTAAATTGGAGGTGAAAAACTTGAAGAAGTTAATTGTTGTACCTATTCTAATTTGTATCATGCTTGTTTCCCAACCGGTTTCTGCAGCGACATCTTGGATGGGTGTAGTCTCCAAAATTAGTGGATATCTAAATAGTGCGATGGTGGAATATAAAAATGGGGACCCAGTAAAAGCAAAAAGTTTGGTAAATGAAGCATACTATGGACCATTCGAAAGTGAACGAATGGAGCAGGCTATACGAATAAATATCTCTGCCAAACGGGCGGCTGAAATTGAAT
Organism: Neobacillus sp. PS3-40; assembly: GCF_030915485.1. GTDB lineage: Bacteria > Bacillota > Bacilli > Bacillales > Cytobacillaceae > JAUZPL01. Next base: position 3,816,585 of record NZ_CP133266.1, read on the forward strand.
TTCAGTTCAATACGATTAAAAAGAAAATCAATGCTGGGGCTGATATAAAGAGTATCGAGCAGGAGAAAGACTCCTTAATGAAAATGCTCAATACAGATGCTTTTGTATTGTTGAAAGCTGAACAAGGTTCTGGAGGGCTTTGGCTCTATTCACTTCTGATAATTGTAAGAGAAGGAGTAGAAGCAATCTTGGTGATTTCTGCCATTACTGCCTATTTGATTAAGTCAGGGAATTTAAACAAAGTAAAAGAGGTATATCAAAGTACTTTTGTTGCTATCTTGGCCAGTTTTCTAACAGCTTATCTATTTCGAACGATCATTCATGTTAGTGGAAAAGGTCAGGAGGTATTAGAAGGATCTATCCTCATTATTGCAATGGTCTTCTTGTTTTCAATGGGCTACTGGATGTTAAGGAATGCTGATCCAAAACGATGGAAAAATCATATTGAAGGGTTGGTAAAAGATTCACTTACAAATGGAAAGAGAATGATGCTATGGATGGCAGTTTTTCTTGCCGTTTACCGTGAGGGAGCTGAAACCGTTCTATTTTACCAGGCATTACTAGCCGATTCGTCAGGGGATACAAACCAGATCTGGCTCGGTTTCATTGTAGGTGCAATTATTCTTATCGTTTTATTCTTTGTTATTCGTTTTACAAGTACACGTTTACCGCTACGACCATTCTTTATTTTTTCAGGCAGCCTACTTTATGTTCTTGCCTTTATTTTTGCAGGCGAAGGGATAAAAGAGTTACAAGCTGGAGCAGTAATAAGTAACTCGTCAATTTCGGGCTTTCCGACAATTGGAACACTTGGGGTTTTTCCAAGCTGGGAAGGGGTTGGCATGCAATCGTTAATGATAATCGTTACGATTATCGCACTTTCCTTAAGAAAAAAGAAAATAGATAAAAATACATAAAAAAAGGGGCAAACAAAAGTGAAAAAAGGAATACTCGCAGCAACATTTATTAGCACATTCATATTATTAGCTGGTTGTGGAAGCACGAGCACTAACGATACTACATCACAGACAAAAAAATCAGCACATAATACACATGGAAAAGTAGTGAAGGAAATTCCAACTGGCGATTCCATCGAGAAGGAAGGAATGGATATTGCTGCTGTGTACTTTGAACCAGCAGAAATGTACCCACCTGAAAAAGCGGGATTGCAACCTAATGAGGCAGATGTTCACCTTGAGGCAGATATAAAAGCAACAAAAAATAATAAGACTGGCTTTGGTGCCGGTGAATGGATGCCATTCTTAACAGTCAACTATAAAATTAAAAACCTTGATAACGGAAAAGAATCGTCTGGTACATTCATGCCGATGAATGCTTCAGACGGTCCTCACTATGGTTCAAATATCAAAATGTTTGGTGCCGGAAAATATAAGTTAAGTTTATCAATTGAATCACCTGAAAAACAAAACTATTTATTACATGTCGATAAAGGAACAGGTGTAGATGGGCAATTTTGGAACAAACCGGTTGAAGTAGAATGGGAATTCCCTTATATGCCTAAAAAATAATAGTAGAGTTGGCTATATGTAACTCCCCCTAGAAATAGCATAAAACGAAAATCTACTAGGTCAATTGTTAAATAGTGTGGGTAAGGGGATGGAACTTTTCAATTGGGCCATTCCCTTTTTACCAGAAAGGAGATGAATAGAGATTGTTAGAATTCTTATCTCTCATTATAAAATTAGGTATGGAATTTATATTTATTATCATGCTGCTGGCTATTTTTTTGGAGCAACGCAAATTACAAAGTCTTGTATCATCTCTATTTAATGGAAGTCTTTTGGGAGTTGTAGCAGCTACTTTCATATATATTATAAAAAAATATGTTGTAAGAATGGAAATTATGGATGTAGTAGAAAAAGGGCTAGTATTTCTATTCATTATTTTATGTCTGATTTGGGTTTTTTCGCAATTTCGACTCCAAATAGATAAATACGGAAAATATCTCCTTTTTCTTTTTTCTTTTATTTACGCACTAGAACAATTCGAAATTGTTTTGCTTACTACTGTTCCACAACTATCAATGGCAAATGGAATGAATTCTGAATGGATTGAAAAGATGGGCTATTCAATACTAGTTATCATCCTTTTCCTTTTAATGGCCCTAGGGATGAAATATCTTGGTCCGAAATTGAATAATCGTTTTGTATTTATCCTTTTAATTTTTCAAATACTAATTCTATTTTTATATGAATTAACTGAGCTACTTCAAACACTTTTCGGCCTGCAAATAATACCACTTACTATGTGGGCATTAGATATTTTGGCTCCAATCGTAAATCATAAGGATTATTTTTTCTACATATTAACGATTGCAATCATTTCCTTTTTGTTTGTAATTTTTCTCTCGATCTACCGTCATTTTAATTTTGTTGACTCTAACAATGTTAATCCAGCAGAAAGGCGGAAATTCACTGCCCAATCACTTCGAATTAGACGCTGGTTTTATTGTTTAACAGCTATTCAAATCATCTTTTTTTCTTTCCTTGCCAGTGTTCAAATCAGCCAAGCTAAAGAAGTGACTGCAGACCCTCCGATTGAGGTTACTGCAAAGGGTGGATATATCCATGTTTCTCATGAAATGGTACAGGGGAAAAAATTGAATGTCTTTTCGTATCGTTTTCCTGATCATACGGAAGTCCGGTTTTTGGTAGCTGGAAAGACGAACCAAAATTATAGTGTTGCACTTGATGCATGTTCAATTTGTGGTGTGGCTGGTTACTATCAAAAGGGTGACCAAATTATCTGTAAAAAGTGTAATTCAGTTATAAATGTTAATACGATCGGCTTTACGGGTGGATGCAATCCAATTCCAATGGTGTATGAAAATAAGGGAAATGGAGAGTTAGTCATACCAGTTTCTGAATTAGTAAAATCAAAATCATTATTTCAGTAAGGGGTGAATTCGGATGTTTCTCCGTTTGCTATATAAGACTTTTACAAGAAGCTTCAAGGATAAATTCCTGATTATTTTAACTGTTGCATTTGGAGCATCCCTTGCTTCTTTTATGCTAAATTTCTCCTTAGATATCGGTGATAAGATGAATCAGGAACTAAAATCATATGGGGCGAATATTCAGATAGAACCTAAAATGGATACAATTCCAGTAGAAATGGATGGAATGAACATAAATCCGCTTGGTGATCAGGCATTTTTGAAAGAAGAAGACTTATCACAGCTAAAAAAAATCTTTTGGGCAAATAATATTCTTAATTTTGTTCCGTATCTTGAAACGACTGGTAAACTAGCGACAAAACAAAATTCGGTTCGTCTGATTGGTACTTGGTTCAATAAAACGATTAAGCAAGACGGTGGCAATGCTTCAATCATGGGGCTGTCAACAATGAAATCATGGTGGAAAATAGATGGGGAATGGCCAAGTCAGAAAATAGGAAGCACTGAAATAGTTGTAGGAAAAGAAGTAGCAGATGAACTGAACATTGAAAAGGATAAAAATATAAAAATAGAAACTAATTCTTTAAATGGACCAAAATCAATTTCCCTTCATGTTGTTGGAATAATAGATGCTGGTGGAGATGATGACAAAGTCATTTTTGTTCCATTAAATACGATGCAAACTATTTTAGATCTACCTGGGAAAATTAGTAGTTTAGAAGTAAGTGCCTTAACGGTTCCAGAAAACGAACTTGCCAAAAAGGCGGCTGAAAACCCCTCCTATTTAGGAGAAAAAGAGTATGAGTCATGGTATTGTACAGCATATGCCAGTACAATTGCTTATCAAATTGAGGAAGTAATGAAGGGATCTGTCGCAAAACCAATCCGGCAAATTGCTCAATCAGAAGGTGTAATCCTAAATAAAATAAAATTTATGATGTTTATTATCTCTAGTATTGCCATCATTTGCTCAGCAATGGGGATAACAAGTTTGATGAATAGCAAGATTTCAGAACGTGGAAAAGAAATTGCACTTATGAAAGCACTTGGTGCAACCGAAGCTTCAATTGTGTTTCTCTTTATTAGTGAAGCTATCATTAGTGGGTTGATCGGAGGAATTGCGGGTTATGGGATCGGAATACTCCTAACTCAATTTTTGGGCCAAGATATTTTTGGATCTGTAATTGACATTAAACTAATCGGATTGCCAATCATTCTGTTACTTTCAATTGTTATTACTGCAGCGGGGAGTTATCCTACCATTCGGAAGATCATACGCTTAGATCCCGTCAGTGTACTCAAAGGGAGGTAGAAGGAAAAGTGCATAAATATAAATTTTTTTCGAAATTAGTGTTAAGAGCTCTATTTTACAGAAGGATCAATACAATCGTGGCCTTGCTTGCGATTATTTTAGGTACAAGTGTTATCGGCGGTTTAGTGAACATTTACTATAATATAAATGAAAAAATGAGCAAAGAGTTTCGTGCATATGGAGCGAACATCCTTATCTACCCAAAAGATCAATTTGTGAAGATTAAGATGGATAAAGTAAAAGAGATTAATAGAAATATTCCTAATTCCAAAGTCGTTGGTATGGCTCCAATGCAATATTCGGTTGTTCAAATCGAAGATAAATCTGTTGTGTTAGTGGGAACATGGCTGGACCAAATGAAGAATGTAAGCCCATATTGGAGTATTGATGGTGCCTGGATTAGTGACAGAAACAATTTAAAAGAAGCAATGATTGGAGTTAATGTAGCTAAAAAATATAATATTAAACAGGGGTCAGCGATTGAAATCTCAAATCAAAGCAAGCGTAAGTTCTCGATTAAAGTTAAAGGTATTGTGTCTTCCGGTGGCAAGGAAGATAATCAAATTTTTGTAAACACGGGATTAGCAGAAAAGATATCAAAAAAGAAAACAGCTGATATTATTTTAGTAAGTTTATTAGAAAAAGGGTCAAAGCTTGCAAAGGAATCGAGTAAACTACAAACATCAATATCTGAAATTAACGTAAAACCGATTAAGCAAATGGAACAATCAGAAGAAAAAATGCTAGTAAAGATTCAACGGCTGATTCGCCTAATTGGAATTATTATTTTCGTGATCACTATCCTTACGGTTTCTACGACAATGATCAGTATGATAAATGAGAGAAGAAAAGAAGTGGGGTTAAAAAAAGCATTGGGTGCATCAAATAAACTATTACTTCTTGAATTTTTGGCTGAAGGCACATATATCAGCTTAATTGGAAGCACCTTTGGTATAATAGCCGCATTCTATTTGTCTCAATTAATAGGAAAAAGCGTATTTGATGCGGAAATTTCCTTTCAGTACAACATTATTCCCTGGACCTATATGATAGCACTATTTATCGTCGCCATTTCTTTCTTTATTCCAGTTAGAAAAATAATGGAAGTTGATCCAGCCAATACATTAAAGGGAAATTAGAGGAGGAATGAAGGTGTCTATTCTGGAAATTGACCAAGTAACGAAAAGGTATGGAAGTCTTCATGTTCTTAAGGATATGCAATTAACGGTTACCGAGGGGGAATGGGTAGCTATAATGGGCCCATCAGGTTCTGGAAAAAGCACGCTATTGAATATTATTGGCTGCATGGATACCCCGTCACTTGGATCAGTGAAAATTAGGGGTATAGAAACGGCCCATTTAAACAAAAAGCAGTTAACAGAACTACGAAGGGATACAATTGGCCTTGTATTTCAACAGTTCCATTTAATACCCCATTTAACAGCCCTTGAAAATGTTATGTTAGCACAGTATTACCATAGTATCCACGATGAAAAGGAAGCAACGGCTGCCTTGGTTCGTGTTGGACTCGGAGAAAGGCTCAACCATCTTCCTGGACAATTGTCTGGAGGAGAACAGCAAAGAGTATGTATCGCAAGAGCACTTATAAATTATCCATCATTAATCCTCGCCGATGAACCGACTGGAAATTTAGATGATGAAAATGAGCAAATCATTATGGATGTTTTTAAAGAATTACATCGTGAGGGACACACCATTATTATGGTAACACATGATAAAGAGGTAGCAGAAAATGCCCAAAAAATCGTGATGTTCGAATATGGGAATATAACAGAAATTATCGAAAATAAGAAAATAGTAGTATAGGTCTTAAAACATAAGGAGCAAAGGTATATGCTAAAACCTTTGCTTCTTGTGCTATATTTTTAAGGTTTACTTCTATATCGTTTGATTTGAAAATCAATTATTAAAATTAAATCATAAATTTGCTTAGAGACTTATCCCGGAAATGGTGCCTTGAAAATATTTTGTTTTTTTGAAAAAGTCCGTTACAAAAATTCTTATTTCAATCCTTTAAATACACAGTATGCTCTTTTTTTGACAGCTTACTAAAATGAAAGAGCTCGAACACTATTCCATAGGTTAAAAGGGTTAACATTAAAGCACCGAAAATATCCAAAATAACATGTTGTTTTACAAATAGGGTAGAAATTATAATCATTGTTCCAGTAATGTAAATGAAAATAGAATGGAGAATGTGTTTAATTTTAAGATGAAGGTAGCCAAGCATGATGGCAAGAGATGTAAGGACATGAATACTTGGAAAACAATTATAGGGTAAATCACGACTATAAATTAGTTGGACGAGCTCAATAAGAAAGCTGTTTCCTTCAAGTTTTGGACGGGGAACGGTTGTTTGAAAGAAAAAATAAATCACGAAACACACCACTTCACCTACAACCATGACTGTTAGTGTTTTTACGAAAACTTTTGTATCTTTAAAACAAAAATAAATAAGATACCCAAGAACAAATCCATACCAAAATAGATAGGGCAATATAAAGATTGGCAGAAAGGGCACCTTGGAATCGAATTTGGTTAAAAGAATGATCGGATTAGTTGAATGTGAATTAAGGCTATTGTAAATGGATCCTAACAAGGGTAACACAAGCAATAGTAATAAATAGGGAGTTTTTCTGAATTTATTTCGCGTTGTAATCTCCCCCTTTCTAACGGGGCAAAAATTTAATTATTTTATTTTCAATGTACTAATTTAGGCTATAGGGAAACCAATAATTAAATAGGAGTTTTATATTATAATATAAACTGGATTTTTATTGGTTACACTTACTTTTTGATTGTTGAAAAAGGCTTCAATAAAGGTTTATTGATTTGTGTGAAGGTCATCACAGTATTACCCTTAACCTAAAGTTATAATTAGTCTACTGGTGAGTGGAAAAGAAAAAACCTACTAATTATGACAAATAAAGATTTCAATTGTACTTATTTTTTGGGACTTCTTGAAATTTACATCATTAAAATTATTGTGAGGTTGGATAAAATGAATAGAATCATTGTCTACATTATTAGCCTAATGCTAGTTTTTATAGCTGGATGTGAAGGCTCAACTAACTTGCAAGTGAAGCTTTATACACCAAAATTATTTACTCCTGGGACTCCTTATGCAATGCAATTTACTATTGTGGACAAGCAAGGTACTCCTGTTAAAGGGGCTAAGGTTAGTGTCAATTTAAATATGAAAAATATGGATCATGGAACAATTCCTGTTACAGTAGATGAATTAGGGGATGGCAAGTATCTTGGAACCGCTAATTTATCAATGAATGGTGAATGGTTGGCAGACATTAAAGTAGAAAATGGCGGCAAAAGTTTCGAGGAAGAAAAACAATTCTCTGTTGAAGTAAAAACGATGGAAAATGCTCATAAAGTTACAAAACATGTTGCCCTTCCTAATTTTAAACTGATAGATGAAAATGGAAATACAGTGACCAAACAGGACCTTATTGGTAAAACGGTCGTAATGACGTTTACTTATGTGAACTGTGTTGATCCGAATGCATGCCCGATTTTATTAGGTAATTTCACGAATTTACAGCAAGATCTAAAAATGAAGGGTAAAAATACCGATAATTTATTACTTGTATCAGTATCGGTTGATCCCGACAAGGATACACCTAAGGTATTGAAGGAGCATGCTCAGAAAATGAACTTCGATTTGTCATACCTTAAAATGTTGACTGGTGATCTAAATGAAGTAAAAAAACTGACCAGTACACTAGGGGTGCACTTTGAAAAACAAGGATCTGTGGTTATGCATGATAATAAAACATTTGTATTTAATCAGGCTGGAACTTTAACGCATGAATTCTCAGGCAGCTACATCAATCGAGATGAGTTGTTAGAAGTTGTTGGCGGAAAGTAATCCAATTTTTTTAAAAAACAGATGCTATGTTGAAATATATTTTTTGATAAAAACGGTTTTTGTTGTGTGTAACCTCGATGACTCACGCCTTTCAGATATGCTGAAAGGTTGCTTAAAATGAGCCGAAAATCAGCAAAGTTTTTTAACATAGTCATAATAAAAGTAATTTTGAAAACCAGTAGAAACATAAAAGCAGCCAAGTTATTAAAACTTTGCTGCTTTTGTTGAATTAGTGGCAATAATACCTAAAACTAGAGCTAACCTATCAAAAGCCCTTTGGTTAATATAGATATATACTAGTTATATTGAGTATAATGTGTTTTGATAGTGATGGGTTAGTGAAATTTTAAATAATAATTTACTAGTTATTGAACGTATAGACAAGATCAAACTAAATAAGTAATACCTGTCACTAGATAGCATTTAAAGACAGGGCAAATAAGAGAAAAACATTTAATATAAAAATTGAAAGGAGAGACTTTATGGACTGGCTTAACGCAATGAACGATGCAGTAGAATATCTGGAGGCTAACATTACAGAAAAGCTTGATATTGAGAAAGTGGCGAAAATTGCCTTGTCATCTACGTTTCACTTTCAGCGAATGTATTATATGTTAACGGGTGTTACAGTTGCTGAATATGTACGCAGAAGAAGGCTCACACTCGCTGCACAGGATATTTTATCTGGTGAAAAAATCATCGATGTTGCTTACAGGTATGGATATGAAACGCCAGAAGCATTTACAAAAGCTTTTAAAAAAATGCATGGCATAAGTCCTTCGGTCTCGCGCAAGCCGGGAACAAATCTCATGGCATATCCAAAACTTTCCTTTCATATTTCAATAAAAGGAGATAAAAATATGAATTATAAAATTATTGAAAAAGGAAGCTTTTCAGTAGTTGGCAAACAAACAAGAATATCGGCTGTTGACGGAGAAAACTTTAAACAAGTACCTAAATTCTGGGACGATTGCATGAACGATGGTTCATATGAGTGGCTTCGCTCGAAGGCAAGTAAGTTGGGTGTCATGGGTGTAAGTATGGATTTGCAGAATTTTAATAACGGATTTTTTACTTATTTGATGGGAATTGAAAAAATCAAAGACACCCTCCCTAAAGGGTATACTTCAGTAACGATTCCGGCAGCAACCTGGGCTGTTTTTGAATCTGCTGGACCACTGCCTGGAGCTATTGGGGATATTACTAGAAGGATTTTCGCCGAGTGGTTCCCTGCAACAGGATATCAGCATGATTGCGCACCAGAGCTTGAGGTTTTTCTTGAAGGTGACATATACTCTTCGGATTACAAATGTGAGGTTTGGATTCCTGTTAAGAAGTAATTGGGATGGAACTAACAAATGGCGGTTATCTGTTTTCGATTGATACATTTTAATGGGATTGAGGATAAGTTAGTTAAATTTGCCGTCACATAAAATTAAACGATAAATTAAATGTAAAAAAGTGAAGTTCTCTCATATTTAAGAGAGGCTTCTTTCATTTTCGGCAATAGCCAAACTGTTATATTTAACAATAATAAAAAGCCTTGATAAATCAAGGCTTTTGAATGTCCCAGAGAGGATTCGAACCTCCGACCTACAGTTTAGGAAACTGTTGCTCTATCCTACTGAGCTACTGAGACGTATTTTAAAGGAACGTCTCTTATTATAGATAGTTAATTGGAAAAGGTCAATAAAAAGTTTACTAAATGGCCTTCTTTGATGAAGGCCATTTAGAATCAATTATTTTTCTAAATTTTCCAATGGCAATGTATTTGGGAAGTATGTTCGACCTTTGTTTGTTCCAGAATTATTTAAATCACACATTAGAAGTAATTTATAAGCTATATTTGATGATTTACAAGAAGTGAATTTTCTAAATTCCTCGTTCGTAATTTTAGAATTAAACAATAAAAAATAATCTTGAAGACCATATAAATGTGCATCCTTAGAAAAGGTTTGGCAGGAGGGGCAAAACCATTTCCTCTTTTCACGAACAAGGGGTAAAAAAGAACAGTTTGGACAGTGGATCCCGGTTATTAATTCTGACTTTTTTATACCATACTTTTCGAAAATATAGGCTGTTGGAGGAGTATTCATTTTAATGAGTGTGCGGCTTACCTTACGAAGATCTTTTGAAGTGAGGATCTCATCAGTGTATATTTTTTTAAAAACTTCTATTTTCTTTAGGAAACTGTGTGATTTACATACCCTTTGTTTAATTTGAGTATTTTTTCCAATAAATGAAAGGATTGAATGGGGATTAGTGAAGACAATTAAATAATCAACAATCAGTGTAGGGAATAGTTTTTTAAAATATTCTTTTTGTCTTTCTGCTTGAGCAATTGGATCTGCATATCCTTTTTCTGATCCATTAACGATCTGGATAAACTGATCATTATCCGTATCGAAAATCAATTTGCCTGCCATATTTTTGATTTCAATAATGAGAGCGTAATTGGATGAAAGAAGAAGGGTGTCAATTTGGCAATTATACTTGCCGTCAGGAAGGTTTAAATCGTGGATTATCATGTACTTTTTCTCATCCAGTGAATTTAAATAGAAGTCGAAGGATTCTTCACCTTTAAAACCTGCTATTCTTCTGGAAAGTTCCACCAAAATTTGAGGGCGTTTTATGTGGTTTTTTGGTAGTCGCCTCAATAAAGCTGTTAAAATTAAAATTTTTAATGGAATTGTTCGTTTTTTTGCAATCAAAATTGTCTCTCCTCTCTATTTTATTTATAAATTTCGAATAAAATTTGAGAATTCCTTCTTGATTTTCAAATAAATTGGTTTTATCCGTCAAATTTAGAGGTATATCCGTTAAAAATTGAATATATCCGTCAAAGCACACCGGATATCCGTCAAAAATTGGTTTTATCCGTCAACCGGCATTTCATTCAAGTATCCCCGAATTATGATATAATATATTGTCGAAGAAACTCGAGAATACTGTAATGTTGGAGGAAATGATGGCTAGTTATACGCCGATGATACAACAATACTTAAAGGTGAAGGCAGAATACCAGGATGCCTTTTTATTTTTTCGCTTAGGCGATTTTTATGAAATGTTTTTTGATGATGCATTGAAGGCATCTCAGGAGCTTGAAATTACATTAACCAGTCGTGAAGGCGGCGGAGAAAATAAGGTGCCCATGTGTGGAGTTCCACATCATGCGGCCCGAAATTACATTGAACAATTAGTGGAAAAGGGCTATAAGGTAGCCATTTGTGAGCAAACGGAGGATCCGAAGCATGCAAAGGGTGTTGTCAGACGGGAAGTTGTCCAGTTGATAACACCTGGAACATTGATGGAAGGCAGAGGACTAACGGATAAAGAGAACAACTATATTGCCTCCCTTACGTCCTTTGATGATCAGACATTTGGGCTAGCTTACACTGATATTTCAACAGGTGAGAGCCGGGTGACATTGCTTTCAGCACATTTTGATGAAGTGCTTAATGAACTAGCTGTGCTGAGCGCAAAAGAAGTTGTTGTGGCGCAGAGCTTTGATGGTGAGTTGCAAAAAAGATTGCGCGAACGTGACGTCCTAGCAATTTCTTTTGAAGATAATGATTCCATAGGCGATTCTTACGCTCATCTACTCAAGGATGTAAAACAAAATAAATTGGAACAAACGGCTTCAAGGCTGTTTAACTATTTATACCGGACTCAAAAACGCAGTCTCGACCATTTGCAGCCTGTTGCAACCTACCAAATCCATCAATATATGAAAATTGATTACTATTCAAAGCGGAATCTGGAATTAACGGAAACGATCCGCTCTAAAGGTAAAAAGGGTTCGCTGTTATGGCTTTTAGATGAAACAATGACGGCAATGGGCGGAAGGATGCTCAAAACATGGATTGATCGCCCACTAATCGATCGCTCCCAGATTGAACGGCGCCAAAATATGGTTGAAACGCTTATTCAACATTATTTTGAACGGCAAGACCTTCGTGAAAAATTAAAGGAAGTTTACGATCTAGAGCGTCTTGCTGGAAGGGTGGCTTTTGGCAATGTCAATGCCCGCGATTTAGTCCAACTAAAACGGTCCCTTCTGCAGGTGCCACTTTTAAAAGAAATATTAAAAGGACTTGCTGACGAAGAAGCTTTCAAAGTAGCGGACGAGCTTGATCCTTGTGAAACAATTACCGATTTGCTGGAGCAAGCGATTATCGAAAACCCACCACTCTCGTTAAAAGAAGGAAATATGATTCGGGATGGATACAATCAACAGCTTGATCAGTATCGGGATGCCAGTCGAAATGGAAAGACCTGGATCGCTCTCTTGGAACGACAGGAACGGGAAAAGACAGGAATTAAATCATTAAAAGTCGGTTATAACCGGGTATTTGGTTATTATATTGAGGTCACAAGGGCCAACTTGCATTTACTTCAAGAGGGTCAATATGAACGTAAGCAAACTTTAACGAATGCGGAACGCTATATAACACCAGAATTAAAAGAAAAAGAGGCCTTAATTTTACAAGCAGAAGAAAAATGTGGGGAACTGGAATATGAATTGTTCACGGAAATACGTGAGTTGATAAAGGAATATATTCCAAGATTACAAGCTTTAGCGAAAGCGGTTAGTTCACTTGATGTATTGCAATGCTTTGCTCAGGTGAGTGAAGAACGCCATTATGTAAAACCAACATTTTCTGATGAACGCCGCATTGCCATAAAGGAAGGCAGACATCCTGTTGTTGAAAAAGTATTAAATACTCAGGAATATGTCCCGAACGATTGCTTTATGGACAATGAAAGGGAAGTCCTATTAATAACGGGTCCGAATATGTCGGGTAAAAGTACGTATATGCGCCAACTTGCTTTGACTGCAATTCTAGCGCAAATTGGTTGCTACGTCCCCGCAAGTGAGGCAGTGTTACCGATTTTTGACCAAGTATTTACTCGGATCGGTGCGGCCGATGACCTGATTTCTGGCCAAAGTACGTTTATGGTGGAAATGCTTGAAGCGAAAAACGCGATTACCTATGGTACACAAAATAGTCTTATATTGTTTGATGAAATTGGCCGTGGAACTTCAACATATGACGGAATGGCCCTTGCTCAAGCGATTATCGAATATATTCATAAGCATATAGGGGCGAAAACCCTTTTTTCAACCCATTACCATGAACTTACTGTCCTGGAGGATGAACTTTCAAAACTGAAAAACGTTCATGTTAGTGCTGTTGAACATAATGGGAAATTAGTATTTCTTCATAAAATTAAAGAAGGTCCAGCTGACAAGAGCTATGGAATTCATGTAGCAGAGCTTGCAGAACTTCCCAAAGAATTAATCAAGCGGGCAAATGAAATTTTACAAACACTTGAAGAACCTGCTGCACTGGAAGTTTCTGTTACGAAGGAGTCAATAATCGACCAGCCGTTAACACCGCAGGCGCAGGTAAAAAAAGAAACAAAAAACGAACAGCCTTCCCAGCTTTCATTCTTTGACGAGCCGAAGGAACACAAGAAACAAGACCTTTCATCAAAGGAAAAACGGATTTTGGACCACATTAAGGAATTAAACATGTTGGATGTGACACCACTCCAAGCAATTAATACATTGTATGAACTGCAAAAAAAGTTAAAGGGATAATTTTTACAAAAGTAGGGGGTGGCAAGAATGGGGAAAATCATTCAATTAGATGATGCATTGTCCAATAAAATAGCAGCAGGTGAAGTGGTTGAGCGGCCCTCCTCTGTTGTGAAAGAGCTTGTGGAGAATGCGATTGATGCCGGAAGTACTGTAATTGAAATTGAAGTTGAGGAAGCAGGAATTTCTAAAATTCGGATTACTGATAATGGGTATGGAATTGAAGAGGATGATGTTTTATTAGCGTTTCAAAGGCATGCAACCAGCAAAATAAAGAATGAGAGTGATTTATTCCGCATTCGAACACTTGGTTTCCGGGGTGAGGCACTTCCAAGTATTGCCTCTGTTTCAAGGCTTGAAATGACAACCTCGACTGGTGAAGGGGCCGGTCACCGAGTTGTGATTGAAGGTGGCAGGGTAGAAACCTTTGAGAAGGCCGCAAGTAGAAGAGGGACAGATTTGACGATCAGGGACTTATTTTTTAACACACCTGCTCGCTTAAAATATCTGAAAACCATCCATACGGAATTAGGTAATATTACAGATGTCGTAAATAGACTGGCCCTTTCCCATCCTGAAGTTGCGATCCGCTTAATTCATAATGACAAAAAGCTGCTTCAAACGAACGGAAATGGTGATGTCCGCCAAGTTTTAGCTGCGATTTATGGAATTGGAATTGCCAAGCAGCTCATCCCCATTTCTGCGGAGTCGCTCGACTATCGGGTTAGTGGATATGCTTCCATGCCTGAAGTTACGAGGGCTTCAAGGAATTATATTTCCACGATGATCAATGGGCGATTTATCAAAAACTATCCGCTTGCTAAAGCCATTCAGGAAGGCTATCATACACTACTCCCAATCGGCAGGTATCCGCTTGTTCTTCTGAACATTGAGATGGACCCAGTCCTTGTGGATGTGAATGTCCATCCATCGAAAATGGAGGTTCGGATTAGTAAAGAAGCTGAACTAAACATGCTTGTCACCGCTACAATAAAAAATGCCTTTAAAATGAGGCAGCTAATCCCATCAGGTTTTTCGCCAGAGAAAAAGGAACGGCCAATCTCTGAACAGACGGCCTTGCATCTTGATGAAATACAGCCTAAGGAAAAGAATGTGGACACATGGAAGCTACCAGTATTGCCAGCTACCATTATGGAAAACCAGCCTACCCTCGAGATGATGAGGGAGTCCACTTTTTCAAAAGCAGCGGAATTCAGTCAGAGTGAGAATCCGGAAGATGCTATTCCACCCCTTGAAGAGCCATTTTCATTTGTTGATGAAATCGAGGAAACCTATAACTCTCCAAGTGAGTATAGAGTACCGCCCTTATATCCGATCGGGCAAATGCATGGAACCTATATTTTTGCGCAAAACGAAAAAGGGCTATACATTATTGATCAGCATGCAGCACAGGAACGCTTAAAATATGAATATTTTCGTGACAAAGTGGGGCGAGTAGAGAGCGAACTGCAGGAAATGTTGGTTCCACTTACGTTTGAGTATTCAACAGATGAATATGTAAAAATCATGGAATATAAATTCGAGCTTGAAAAAGTTGGGGTTTTCCTAGAGGAATTTGGGATGAATAGTTTTATCGTTCGTTCTCACCCCCAATGGTTCCCGCAGGGCGATGAAAAAGAGATCATCGAAGATATGATCGAACAGATTCTGTTAATGAAAAAAGTCGATGTTAAAAAATTACGAGAAGAAGCAGCAATTATGATGAGTTGTAAAGGATCTATCAAAGCAAATCGACATTTACGAAATGATGAAATTCAAGTCTTACTCAATGATTTACGAAAAGCTTCAGATCCGTTTACATGTCCACATGGGAGGCCAATAATTATCAACTTCTCAACCTACGATATGGAGAAGATGTTTAAGCGGGTAATGTAAGAAAATTGATGAGAGTGTTCAAAAGCATAGCTTTTGGATACCTTTTTTTAGCTTATAAGAAACTTTATCTTTGAAAACGTACTAAAGTAAGTAACAATCGTTGATAAATAATCAGCACTCAAATCGCCTAAGGACAACTAGGCAATCGCCCAGTTTTCTTTAGGGAAATGGAGTCGAAAAGGGGTGACTGGGCCCCTCTTAAGATTTTAGAACCTGTTGATCTGATAGGTGATTATGGGATATCTACATAAAGCTGGAATGAAATATAACTTTTGCATTATAATAGGAAAAAACATCTATTTTAGTAATGGAGGTGACCGATTGATTGCTTTTTCATTGCTAGGGACTTTTTTGCCAGTGGTTATTCTCATTTTTGTGATTGCATTTGTGGTGAAAAACAAAGAAAAAGGGGGCGAAACTGTGATACGACATCTTTATACGTATTTGGTGTTATTTGCAACTCTTATGATGGTGATTGGTGGGGGAATTTCCATTTTTATGGCTGCCGCTGATTTAATCAGTCCACCAAGCTATTTTCAAAGCTACCAGGATTATAAGCAATCGATGGTTTCAGAAAAGGTTGAACAAAAGGCCAACCTAAGTGAAGAAAAGATACGATCGAATTATGAGCAGGCGGTTAAAGATGACAAATCGCGTGCAAGGGAAAATGCCAAGAATCAAATTATCAAAAGTCTCGGTTTCATCATTATACCGTTCCCGATTTTCTTATACTTTAATAAAATGAGAAAAAAACAGATCGATATATAGGAAATTGACTAGGTAGTGTTTTAAGTCGCTCATTTTAAATATTAATAAACACCGTCCATCGTTGGACGGTGTTTTGTATCCTATAGTCGAAGAGTGGTTTACTACTAACATCGTGCTAAAAAGTATTCATAAGCTTATTTTGCAGCAGTTTGCAACTTATGAATATATTGAAGGGCTTGACCGGTTCCAAGTGCAACGGATTCAAGCGGGCTTGGGGCAAGATGAACAGGAACAACTATTTCTTTGCTTAGCCATTCCTCCATTCCCTTTAGCAATGCACCGCCGCCTGTTAAAATAACACCGCGGTCAACGATATCACCACTAAGCTCGGCCGGACAGTCTTCAAGTGTAGCCCGGATTGCCTCTAAAACATGTAAAAGAGATTCTTTCATTGCATTTTTAATTTCAGACGATGATAGAGTAATAGTTGTAGGTAGACCTGTAACCAGATCACGACCACGGACTTCCATAGTTAGCTCATCATGGTCAACAAGAGCGTAGCCAATTTCCATTTTGATATTCTCCGCAGTCCGTTCGCCGATTAGAACATTATATTCCTTGCGAACATGCTGAACAATATCATCATCAAGCCTGTCCCCACCAATGCGGATCGAATGGCATGCCACGACACCACCGAAAGAGATAATTGCTACCTCGGATGTTCCGCCACCAATATCCACGACAACGTTGGCAACAGGTTCATCAACAGGAAGTCCTGCTCCAATTGCAGCAGCTACTGGTTCCTCGATCAGATGAATTTTTTTTGCACCAGCATTTCTAACTGCATCATGGATCGCTCTTCGTTCAACACTTGTAGAGCCTGATGGAGCGCAAATAACAACATTTGGTTTACGAATGGCAAAGCCCATTTTTTTTGAAGATTTTCGAATAATATGCTTGAGCAGATCTGTTGTTAGATCAAAGTCTGCAATTACACCATCTTTTAAGGGGCGAATAGCCACAATTTTTTCAGGCGTCTTCCCAATCATTTCCTTTGCTTCATGTCCAACTGCTAAAATATTTTTCGTTTGAGTATCAATCGCTACAACGGATGGTTCATTCAAAACGATTCCTTTATTCTTACTAAAAACCAATATATTTGCAGTTCCTAAATCAATCCCAATTTCAAAATTTGATAACATATCTTCACCTTTTTTCTCTAGTTTGCATTCTAAGTAATGGATGGAAGTGAGGCGCTACATTTTTTTCTGTAGTCGTTTCTATCTCACACAATAAGCTTCTATTACCCTACCATGAATATGTGGGTAGAGGCATGTTTGTAAATGAAACGTTATCGAATTGTAAAGTTGGATGAAAATTTTTGGTTATTTAGGAGGTGAATGGATAATAAAAAAATACTATTTCCATGCATAAAAATAAATTTTTTTGAGCATACTTAATTGATGTTCAACTGCTTGGGATTTTTGTGTTACGATAAGGCTATGATTGGAAAATGATAAAGGCAGAGTGAAAAAATTGGATTTAAAACAGAAGTTATTGGTCATAATTGGACCAACAGCCGTTGGCAAAACAAAACTAAGCATTGAGCTGGCGCACCGGTTTAATGGTGAAATCATTAGCGGTGACTCCATGCAAATTTATAAGGGGATGGATATCGGAACCGCAAAAATAAAAGCAGAAGAAATGGAGGGCATCCCCCACCATTTAATCGATATTAGGAATCCAGACGAAAGCTTCTCAGTTGCAGAATTTCAAGAGCTTGTCAGAGAAAAAGTTAGGGAAATTTCTCAAAGAGGAAAACTTCCGATGATTGTTGGAGGAACGGGGCTGTACATACAATCCGTCATCTATGACTATCAATTTTCTGATGCTCCTGGTGATGAAACATATCGCCTCCAACTTGAGGAACGGGCAAAGGAAATTGGCAATGTTGCTTTGCATCAGGAATTAACCGAAATCGATCCTGATAGTGCCCGCCAGATTCATCCGAATAATGTAAGAAGGGTGATCAGGGCATTAGAAATTGTTCACTGCACAGGGAGAACGATGAGTGATACACAAAAAACTCAAAAACCAGACCTCTTATATCAAACAGCACTTGTTGGTCTTACGATGGATAGAGAAATGCTTTATCAGCGAATTAATGCTAGAGTTAGGTTAATGATGGATGAGGGGCTTTTAAGTGAAGTTGAGCAATTGTATCAATCGGGTTTACGCGACTGTCAATCGATTCAAGCCATCGGATACAAAGAAATTTACGACTTTTTAAATGGCATGGTGACCTTGGATACGGCAATTGAAAACTTAAAGCAAAACTCGAGGCGATATGCAAAAAGGCAATTAACTTGGTTTCGAAACAAAATGGATGTACAATGGTTTGATATGATGGATACAAGCGATTTCTCGAAAAAAATAACTGAGATTTCGCGATTTGTGGAAGGAAAGCTTCAAATAAAATCGAATACATAAGTTATAGAGACAAAGAGGAGGATTCACAATGAAAACAGTTATTAATATTCAAGACCAATTTTTAAATCAATTACGCAAGGATGGAACAAATGTTACAGTATTTTTATTAAATGGATTCCAAATTAGAGGCCAGATTAAGGGCTTTGATAATTTTACAGTCTTGTTTGAATCAGAAGGAAAGCAACAATTAGTTTTCAAGCATGCTATTTCCACATTTGCACCGCAAAAAAATGTTCAGCTTGATTTGGATGTTCAATAATCGTTCATTACCGTTCAATGCTCTAGAGCCCGTATATTTACGGGCTCTTTTTAATTTTATTAGAATTTATGTCGTTGAATTCCTGAAGGCAGTGAGAAAATTAAGGATAGTAGTAACGAGTAGGGTCGTAAATAGCAAAAAATAGTGGAAGTTGCCCTGATTTCCTTATTTAGCCTAAAACTTTTTTAATGATTTTCCTAAAGGGTGAATACAAATAGAATGAAGGATTATTATGATGTGCAAAGACCAATCTGAGGAGAATTTGCAGATTCGTTTTTAAAATATGAACTTCATGAAATGAAATCCTTTTACCTTTCACTAAAACACTATTCAGGTTTTCTTCGTGAATAGGGATCTTTAACGTATATTGTTTTTGCAGAATGCGAGGTGAAGGCTTTGGATCAACCAATTCGAATGAAAAGTAACGGTCAAATCAGCATCGTTCTCAATTCCCAAAAAAGAAAATCGTTATCAAAAGATTTGCCAGATGTTCAAGTTGTTCCAAAGGAAATTCCCCCTGAGCACACGGCATTAAAAGAAATTGAAGAAGAGCTTGGGGCATTGGTTGGCATGGAAGAAATGAAACGAGTAATAAAAGAAATTTATGCGTGGCTTTATGTGAATAAAAAGCGAGAAGAGATGGGTTTGAAAGCAACAAAACAAGCTCTTCATATGATGTTTAAAGGGAATCCTGGGACGGGGAAAACAACGATGGCCCGATTAATTGGCAAGTTGTTTCAAAAAATGAGCATCCTTTCGAAAGGACATTTGATTGAAGCAGAACGAGCTGACCTTGTCGGTGAATATATCGGACATACCGCCCAAAAAACAAGGGATTTAATAAAAAAAGCGCATGGCGGAATTTTGTTTATTGATGAAGCCTATTCATTGGGCCGCGGCGGGGAAAAGGATTTTGGTAAGGAAGCGATTGATACACTTGTAAAACATATGGAAGACAAGCAGCACGAATTTATTCTTATCTTGGCAGGTTATTCGCGAGAAATGACTTATTTTCTAACATTAAACCCTGGACTCCATTCACGCTTTCCTCTTGTTGTAGACTTTCCAGACTATACGATAGATCAATTAATGGAAATTTCCCAGCGAATGCTTGCGGAAAGAGAATACACCTTTAGCCATGAGGCTGAGAAAAAACTAAAAGACCATTTAATCTGGGTAAAAGCAATCCTCACCCCAACTAGTTTCTCAAATGGACGCTATGTTCGAAACATTATTGAAAAATCAATTCGCTCCCAAGCAATGAGAATTCTCATGCTTAATACCTATGACAGACATGAGTTAATGACACTAAGAAGCAATGATTTGGTTTTTGAAGAGGATTAGGAATAATCATAAAAAAGATCGATGGAATAGTTGCTCCATCGATCTAATTTACATGCAAGCTTCTAATCGGCAGTTTCCAATCGTACGTATAGGAAAGGACTCGTAAGATAGTAATCCCAACAAATAATACATATAATTCGAGGGGGCTTGATATAACATTTAATCCAATTAGTAATCCTGTTAAAATAGCCCAAACTGCATAAATCTCAGATTGCAAAACAATCGGTTTTCTACCAGCTAATAAATCTCGTATAATTCCTCCGCCGATTCCAGTCATAACAGCTGCAACAATAACAGCACCTAATGGATGATGCATTTTTACCGCATATAAAGCACCTTGGATCGCAAAGGCAGAGAGCCCGATTGCATCGAAAAGATTGCCCCATTTTTGCCAATGTTTTATTAGGTTATTTGGAAATAACACAACGATAATCATAGCTATTAAGGCAATTTGAAAATATAAGCCCTGACTCCATAAAGCAGAAAAGGGTACACCAATTAAAAGATTTCGAATGGCCCCTCCACCAAAGGCAGTAACGATTCCTAGGATGAAAACTCCAAAAATATCATATTTTTCTTCCATTGCAATGATTGCACCACTAACAGCAAAAGCAATCGTGCCAATCATACTTAAAACTTCCCATGTCATTTGTCCGATTACTCCTTGTAAGTGTATCTGTAAGGCCTTTTTTGTAAACATTTTGCTTTGATCAACAAATTATGTTTAATTAGTACGAATAAACAATAGTTGGAATTAGTCTAGAATCCATATTTTTTTAATACGGGTATTTGAAAACAATTGCCTTCTATAAAACATTATTGATTTTATCATATTTGTGACAATTTTGTAACATTTATTTGCAAATGAAATAATTGGGGAAAATTAGAGAATATATGCTTTTTTTGATATGATAAAAAGAGATCCAATAGGAAAGAAGGATGCTGTTTGGAAGAAAAGGTAGAAATAGAAAGAGCCATACTTGTCGGCTGTCAAACCAATCAAGACGATGATATGCGATTCCAATATTCCATGGAGGAATTGTCCTCCTTAACAGAAACAGCTAGGGGGGAAGCATTAATCTCTGTTGTTCAAAAACGTGAGCGCATCCATCCCGCTACATATATCGGAAAAGGGAAGGTAGAGGAGCTGAACGCACTTGTCGAAGAGCTTGAAGCAGACTTGGTTATTTTTAATGATGAGCTTTCACCGAGCCAAAAACGAAACCTGTCGTCAAGCTTAAATGCGAGAATCATTGATCGGACCCAATTAATTCTAGACATTTTTGCTCAAAGAGCCCGGTCAAAAGAAGGGAAACTACAGGTTGAATTTGCCCAGCTTCAATACATGCTGCCACGACTTTCTGGACAGGGAATTGCACTGTCAAGGCTCGGAGGTGGGATCGGTACAAGGGGCCCTGGTGAAACAAAGCTTGAATCAGACCGCCGTCATATTCGTAAGCGCATTGATGATATCAAAGAACAGCTCGCGATTATTGTCCAACATCGGGATCGATATCGGGAGCGGCGGAAGAAAAATAAGGCATTTCAGGTAGCGATTGTCGGTTATACAAATGCAGGTAAATCGACATTATTTAATCGATTATCCGAGGCAGAGTCATTTGAAGAAAATCAGTTGTTTGCAACCCTTGATCCGATGACACGTAAGCTTGCTTTACCGAGCGGGTTTATGACCTTGATCACCGATACTGTTGGGTTTATTCAGGATCTTCCCACATCTCTTATTGCTGCATTCCGGTCTACATTGGAAGAAGTAAAAGAGGCAGATTTAATTTTACATGTGGTAGATATGTCTAATGATGATTATTTTAATCATGAAAAAACAGTTCATAAACTGCTTGATGACTTAGATATAAAAGACATTCCACAAATAACTGTTTATAATAAAAAGGATATCAAGCATCCTGACTTTGTTCCAACTGCTCTTACACCAACAGTTTTTATCAGCGCATTTGATAAAAATGATCAAAAATTAATCAAGAAAAAAATTGAGGATGTTATCATTGACTTTATGACTCCTTACCAAGTACAAGTCCCTTCAACAGAAGGAAAGATTATTTCTCAACTGAAAAGTGAGACCGTCTTAAGAGAGCTTACATTTAGAGAAGATAATCAAACATATCTTTGTAGAGGATTTTCTCTTAAAGATCACCAAATAACAGGACAATTACAGAATTACAAAGTCTAGATAGGAGCAAGACATGTTTCAACAGTTAAAAAATGGGGAAAAGCTTCAGCCAATTGTGAAAGAAGTAGAAAAGCAAATTGCAGAAGTCCACAAAGAAATAGATGAAAGAATTGAAACAAATCAGTTTCGAGTATTGCAAAGTTATCAAAAGCATAAGGTCAGTGATTCGCACTTTATCCCGACAACAGGCTATGGCTATGATGATAACGGTAGAGATACATTGGAACTTATTTATGCAGATGTATTTGGCGGTGAATCAGGCCTTGTCCGGACACAAATTATTTCGGGAACGCACGCAATTTCAATTGCTTTATTCGGAGTGTTGCGACCCGGTGATGAACTACTTTACATAACTGGAAAGCCGTATGACACGCTTGAAGAAATTGTCGGAATCCGTGGTAACGGTGTTGGATCCTTAAAGGAATTTGGG
This sequence comes from Neobacillus sp. PS3-40, assembly GCF_030915485.1. Taxonomy (GTDB): domain Bacteria; phylum Bacillota; class Bacilli; order Bacillales; family Cytobacillaceae; genus JAUZPL01. Next base: position 3,839,653 of record NZ_CP133266.1, read on the forward strand.
ATTTCATATGACAGTGTTTCTTTAAAAGATGATGGGAAAATAGACTGGATTGAGGTTAGCAAGAAGATCAATTCGAATACAAAAATGATTGGTATTCAGCGTTCAAAAGGGTATGCAACCAGACCGTCCTTTACTATTGCCGAGATAAAAGAAATGATCTCGTTTGTTAAAGAAATCAAAAATGATGTTGTTGTCTTTGTAGATAACTGTTACGGAGAATTTGTTGAAGAATTAGAGCCATGCCATGTTGGAGCTGATTTAATGGCAGGATCACTCATAAAAAATCCGGGCGGTGGCATTGCAAAAACAGGTGGATATATTGTTGGTAAAAAAGAATGGGTAGAAGCTTGTTCCTACAGGATGACTTCACCAGGAATCGGAGCAGAAGCTGGAGCATCTCTTTATAGCCTCCAAGATATGTACCAAGGGTTCTTCCTTGCTCCACATGTGGTTGGCCAGGCTGTAAAAGGGGCTGTTTTTACAGCTGCATTACTTGAAAAATTGGGTATGAATTCATATCCGAAGTGGGATGCTAACCGAACTGACTTAATCCAATCCGTCCAATTTGATGACCGTGACAAGATGGTTGCATTTTGCCAAGCGATTCAATTTGCTTCCCCAATAAATTCACATGTTACTCCATATCCAAGCTATATGCCAGGGTATGAAGATGATGTGATTATGGCCGCGGGAACATTTGTCCAAGGCGCGAGCATTGAGCTTACCGCTGATGGTCCGACAAGATCACCATTTGTTGCTTATGTCCAGGGTGGCTTAACCTACTCACATGTAAAAATTGCTGTTTGCCTTGCAATAGATCGTTTGATCGAGAAAGGATTAATCGAATTGAATTAAGTAAAAATAAGACGGGCTTACCGAGGGTGGTAAGTCCGATTTTTTTAAGCTAATCAGGATTTTCTGATAGTGCATAAGGGCATCACCAATCCGTGAGTTTTCTTTAGAAAAGGAGAAGAGATTCGCAAACTAAAATCAGTAAATTAAATCTGCCGTAAAAAATCATTAATATTGACAAAGTGCTCTGTTTTATCGTGTTTGTTCTGCTCAAAAATACCTAAAACATTTTTCATCAATTTTTCTTAATAAAAAATCATGTTATAAAACCTAACATGAGATTGACAATATATATAACATCAAATATAATAACCTTATAAATTTAAAAAAAGTTGGCAAACAAATTGTCTAGTATGCGATTGCCAAGGTTCATTTATGTGGATGTAGAATTTATGAAAATAAATTCTGATTAGCTAAAAAAGGAGGAGAAAACTTGGGTGGAAGTGAAATTCGCCGATCGATGCCGCTATTTCCTATAGGAATTGTCATGCAGCTAACTGAGTTAACAGCAAGACAAATCCGCTATTATGAAGAGCATCAATTAATATCTCCGGCTAGAACTGATGGTAATAGAAGGATGTTTAGTTTGATTGATATTGATAGGCTACTCGAAATTAAGGATTTAATTGATCAAGGCATCAACATGGCTGGAATTAAAAAATTATTCGTAGTAAAAGAAATTCAGTTGGCCTCCCAAGATCTCCTTAAGCAGCAAGTGGAAAAAGTGAAACGTGACCTAACGGATGATGAGTTAAGAGACCTTCTGCGCAATGAGCTAGTACACGCGGGAAGATTCAATCGTTCAACACTGCGTCAAGGTGATATGTCGCGCTTTTACCATTAATGAAGTTAAACATAACTGGAGGTAGTTCAAATGGCAAAGTTCACAAGAGAAGATATTACACGGTTAGCAAAAGAACAAAACGTAAAGTTTATTCGCCTGCAATTCACAGATATTCTTGGAACAATCAAGAATGTTGAGATTCCAAGTGGCCAATTAGAAAAAGCACTTGATAACAAAATGATGTTTGATGGTTCTTCTATTGAAGGATTTGTTCGAATTGAAGAATCAGATATGCTTTTATATCCAGATCTTGATACATGGGTTGTTTTCCCTTGGACTGCTGAAAAAGGCAAAGTTGCTCGTTTAATTTGTGATATTTACACTCCAGAAGGTGAACCATTTGGTGGTGACCCGCGTAATAACTTAAGACGCGTTTTAAAAGAGATGGAAGAACTAGGATTTACGAAATTCAATCTTGGACCTGAACCTGAATTCTTCTTATTTAAATTAGATCAAAAAGGTGAACCTACATTAGAATTAAATGACGCTGGCGGTTACTTTGACTTAGCACCAACAGACCTTGGTGAAAACTGCCGTCGTGATATCGTACTTGAATTAGAAGAAATGGGATTTGAAATTGAAGCTTCCCACCATGAAGTAGCTCCTGGACAACATGAAATTGACTTCAAATATGCAGATGCTTTAACTGCATGTGACCAAATTCAAACATTCAAGCTTGTTGTAAAAACAATTGCAAGGAAGCATGGCCTACATGCAACGTTCATGCCAAAACCATTATTTGGTGTAAACGGATCTGGAATGCACTGTAACCTTTCATTGTTTAAGGATGGAAAAAATTCATTTTATGAGCCAGGAAGCGATCTTGAACTAAGTGATGATGCTCGTCATTTCATCGCAGGAATTCTAAAACACGCTCCAAACTTTACAGCAGTTACCAACCCAACTGTAAACTCATATAAGCGCCTTGTTCCTGGTTATGAAGCACCTTGCTATGTAGCTTGGTCTGCAAGAAACCGTTCACCATTAATTCGGATCCCAGCTTCTCGTGGATTAAGCACTCGCGTTGAAGTAAGAAGTGTTGACCCAGCAGCAAACCCTTACCTTGCAATGGCTGTCCTTCTTAAAGCTGGTTTAGACGGAATTAAGAATAAATTAACACCTCCAGCACCAGTTGATCGCAATATCTATGTGATGAACAAACAAGAAAGAACAGCTGCTGGAATCATTGATCTTCCTGGAACATTACTTGCTGCTTTAGAACTATTACAAGCTGATGAAGTAATCGTTTCTGGACTTGGCGAACATATTTTAGAGCACTTCATTGAAGCTAAGGAAATTGAATGGGATATGTTTAGAACAGCCGTTCACCCTTGGGAGCGCGAACAATATATGAACATGTATTAATAGCCTCCTGAAGAAATAGCTAGGCGGGGCTCGTTGAAAGAGAGAAACAATACAGCTATATTTATGAATTAGTGGACCAATTCGCATTGCGAGTTGGTCTTTTTTTAGCTATGCAGAATTTATGGCGCATGAAGGGGACTACACCTCTATCATCGCCCTTAGGGGCTCGCCAATCGGTATGAAAAAAGTAAATAGTTGAGGAACTAACATACAATCAATATAAATACAAAATAAGTTGTTTAATCACGACTGAATTCACTAGAAAAAATAAAATTGAAGCAAATATTGTTCTATATTTTATCTATTACGTTGTTTTTACACTATTTCAAACACTAGAAATCCTCATTTAAGTATAAATATAAATATATCAGCGAAAATTTATGATATATCGGCGAAAATCCATTTTTATCGGCGAAAAGATACAATATATCAGCGAAAAACCAATTATATCAGCGAAACCCTTTAGAAAAAACAGTTTGATAAAAGAACGAAATTCAACTAGACAGATGTATTCTATTTACATTATGTTTGCAAAATGTTAAATTTTATTTGTTTACTTAGTAATTTACTGAACTACTAAGTAATAACAATTTGGAGGTTAAAAATGAAAATACCAACTACTTTAAAACATAAACCAGTTATTGTTTCCGATAATTATGAAAATATTGATGGCAGAAATGCTTATAATACCGATGCAAAAGGCCTTTCTTTAGGATTGGCACAGTGGAATGATCGGGGCAAGGTTGATATTTCAGCAAAAGTATGGAGGCACACAGGAGAAAAGTGGTCGAGACAGTCTGAGGAATTACCACTACATCGAGTAATTGATCTTGCCCTACTGGTATGCAGAACAAAGCTTCATTTTCGGGATGCTTATCGCTTTGAAAAGTTATATGATACCGAGAATCCAATTATAGATAGAGTGGGCTTACAGGGTGATGCCATGACGGTTGCAGTTTGTACAGACAATGAAAAAATTGATGAGGATATTAAATTATTCAGTCAAGCCCTCAGTGATGATGACGAGCTAATTAGTGAACGTTTGCGAACTTTATCAAGACTTTTAAAAGAGATGGGATATTAGGGGCAAAAGGGTATCGAACCAGTTTTTTACTGCTATGAGCAACGAAAGAATTCTCGATTACAAGATTTCGACAAGTTGGAAACAATCAATTTTCATTTAGGTTGGTGTTTTTTTAAAGGGATTTTGATGAAGAACTGTTTTCATGTTTTTCAACCGAAAATGGTCTTTCATAGCCTTGATGAAGGACCGTTTACTTGTTTTACAACTGAGAAAGGTCCTTTATAGCCATGATGAAGGACCGTTTTCATGTTTTACAACTGAGATAGGTCCTTCATAGCCCAGATGGAAGGCCGTTTTCATACATTTCAACCGAGTTTCGGCCTTCACCTCTTATTGAACCTGAAATTAGATTGAGAAAGCGTAGTAATTTGTATTTTATATTATCCCCCAAACCAATCACTCGATAAAACACAACCAATATTCTCGCTCTTCCTAAAAATTATTCCAGCCAGTTGATTTACCTTTGTGAATTTCAGAAATAAGCGCTATAAAACTCTTTGTACCAAAATAAAAAATGCACACGAGATTTCAAATACGAAATCTCGTGTGCATTGCTTTACTATTAAATGGTTTGCAACTCTGTAGCAAACCTGTTAGTAATTCCTGGTTCTTGTCCTAATGAATTTGACGGTAAACACCAATGACTTTTCCTAAAATGGATACGTTTCGTAATATAATGGGTTCCATTGAAGAATTTTCTGGTTGAAGACGAATGTAATCTTTTTCTTTAAAAAATCTTTTACATGTTGCTTCGTCGTCTTCGGTCATTGCAACAACAATTTCCCCGTTATTTGCTGTTTGTTGTTGTTTTACAATGACATAATCTCCGTTAAGGATTCCTGCCTCAATCATACTTTCACCCATGATTTCCAGCATGAAGACTTGTTCATCCGAAGGTGCAAGCCTTTCTGGAAGAGGAAAATATTCTTCAACATTTTCAATAGCAGTTATAGGAAGACCCGCTGTAACTTTCCCGACAATTGGAACATTTACCACGTTGTTTCGTGGAATATTTGTTGCTTCATCAGCCTCTAAAATTTCAATTGCCCGCGGCTTTGTAGGATCGCGTCTGATCAATCCTTTACTTTCAAGTCTAGCTAAATGGCCATGTACAGTTGAACTTGATGCAAGACCAACAGCTTCTCCAATTTCGCGTACGGATGGTGGGTAGCCTTTCTTCTTTACCTCGCCTTTAATAAAATCAAGGATATCCTGTTGTCTCTTTGATATCTTTGTCATGATTGTTGCACCTCACCTGGTTAATGTTGTCTCTATTATAACATGTTCCCCAATTTGATACAAACATAAGTTCGAATTATTGTTGACATAAAACAAATGTTCGTATTAAAATAAGAGTATAAAAGAGAACGTACATTCTGATTGGAGTGTTAATAATGAGGAAATTGTGGAAACACTATTCATATGCTATGATTCTTATCGGTTTAAGCTGTATTTCAGCGGTAATACTATCAATTCATTTTCATTCGTTTGACAAAGATAAATATGTAAAAGTGACGATAACTGAAGGAGATTCTCTTTGGAAGATTGCTAATGTTTATTCAAAAGAAAAATCTCTTTCAAATGAAGAGTTTGTAACATGGGTGAAAAAACATAATAGTATTCAGGGTGATCAAATTTTCCCTGGTGAAGAAATAGTGATTCCAATTAGCAAACAAGAGTCAGTCATGAATGAATTAGCTAGTGCGGCGACTGAATAGTCCAATTTAGAAAGTGAGATAGAAATAGTTATGAAGGCAATAATCTATTGCAGAGTCAGTACAAACAAAGAGACTCAAGAGTCATCATTGCATAGACAAGAAGAAGAATTGATCCAGCTTGCAGCAGAAAATCAGTTTGAAGTAGTTTCTATCATTAAAGAGCAAGCAAGTGGATATGAGCTTGAGAGGGAAGGAATCCTTCAATTATTAGATTATGTGAAAGAAAAACAGGTGCAGGCCGTATTGATTCAAGATGAAACAAGGCTTGGGCGGGGGAATGCAAAGATTGCTTTGTTGCACTGCATCTTAAAAGAGGGCATTAGTCTATATAGTATTGCGCATAACGGGGAACTGCAACTGTCTGAATCGGATTCTATGGTTCTGAAAATTGTAAGTATGGTTGAAGAATATCAACGTAAACTTCACAATATTAAAATAAAGCGGGGAATGGTCCGAGCAATTAAGAATGGATATAAGCCTGAGCGTAATCTGAAAAATCTAGGTGAACATTCTGGGAGAGATAAGATTGAGGTTCCAATTGCTGAAATTGTGCGTTTAAGAAAAAATAAATTAACATTTGCTGAAATTGCTAGCACATTAAGGGGCTTTGGCTTTGAAATTTCAAAAGCAACTGTACATAGAAGATACCAGGAATATATGGAGCTAGAGGAAGAGTAGAGAGTTTTTCTTGCAAGAGGACCGTTTTTTTAGTACAATCAATTGTCATATTGGAAATTGAAGTTTATCATTCAACGATCTCTGAAAGGAGGATGTAAAGCATGCTCTCAAAAGATAAAATGGCTCGAATAAATGAGCTAGCAAAAAAAGCAAAAGGAACTGGTTTAACCGAAACAGAAGCTAAAGAACAATCGAAGTTAAGAAGTGAGTATTTGGCAACATTTCGAGCTTCGATGCTGAATACCCTTTCCTCTGTGAAGATTGTTGATCCGGAAGGAAACGATGTTACACCGGAGAAAGTAAAAGCTATGAAAAAGAAGAATATACATCTTCATTGAGATTAAGGGATACATATTTGTATTCCTTTTTTTACATAAAGAATAAATAAAGGGTAAAAATAAAGTAAATGTGCAATTTTCTAGATTTTATGAAAAAAATTTTCTCTTATAATTGGGGAAAATGCTACTTTTTTTCTAACAATTGCTCAATTAGTTGAATTAATAGCCGTAGAACTATAATATTATGGTTGTAATGTTTATCCATAGAACCAGGAAGGATGTAATTTATGTTTACTAATCTTGATGCATTATCAGTAACTTCTATTCGTACACTTTCTATTGATGCAATAGAAAAGGCTAATTCAGGACATCCCGGAATGCCAATGGGTGCAGCACCGATGGCTTATACTTTATGGACTCGTTTTATGAATCATAATCCTAAAAATCCACATTGGTTTAATCGTGACCGTTTTGTATTATCAGCAGGTCATGGTTCAGCTCTTTTATACAGTCTTCTGCACTTATCTGGTTATAACTTATCCATTGATGATTTAAAACAATTCCGTCAGTGGGGTAGCAAAACTCCAGGACATCCGGAATACCGTCATACAGAAGGTGTTGAAGCAACAACTGGACCACTAGGACAAGGTATTGCGATGGCTGTTGGAATGTCTATGGCAGAACGCCATGTTGCAGGTGTTTATAACAAAGATAATTATGAACTTGTAAATCACTATACATATAGCATTTGTGGTGATGGTGACTTAATGGAAGGTGTCTCTGCTGAAGCTGCATCTCTTGCGGCACACCTTAAATTGGGCCGTTTAGTTGTTTTATATGATTCAAACGATATCTCTCTAGATGGTGACCTTTCTAAGTCATTCTCTGAGAGTGTTAAGCAGCGCTTCCTTGCATACGGTTGGCAATATATTCGTGTTGAAGATGGAAATAATCTTGAGGAAATTGCAAATGCACTTGAAGAAGCTAGAGGCGATTTAGACCGTCCAACAATCATCGAAGTAAAAACGGTAATTGGTTATGGTTCTCCAAACAGAGCAGGAACTTCAGGTGTACATGGATCACCACTTGGTAAAGATGAGCTAAAGCTTACAAAAGAATCATATCAATGGTCATCCGAAGAAGATTTCTTTGTTCCGGAAGAAGTATATGCAAACTTCCAAAAACTCATTGTTGAAAATGGGATGAAGAAGGAAAAAGAATGGAACGATCTATTTGCACAATATAAGCAGGAATATCCTGAGCTTGGAAACCAGCTTGAAAAAGCGTTGAGCAACGAACTTCCTGAAGGCTGGGATAAAAACATTCCTGTATATAATGAAGGTAAAAGTATTGCTAGTCGTGCCTCATCAAGTGAAGTATTAAATGGTATTGCTAAGAATTTACCAATCCTTATTGGTGGTTCTGCAGACTTAGCTGGTTCAAATAAAACATTGATTAAAGATGGAAAGGACTTCATGCCTGGTTCATATGAAGGCCGCAATATTTGGTTTGGTGTTCGTGAATTTGCAATGGGTGCAGCAATGAATGGTATCGCGCTCCATGGTGGTGTAAAGGTATTTGGAGGAACATTCTTCGTATTCTCTGATTACTTACGTCCAGCAATTCGACTCGCTGCCCTTATGGGAACACCTGTAACATATGTATTTACACATGATAGCATTGCAGTAGGAGAAGATGGACCTACCCATGAACCAGTTGAACAATTAGCAGCACTTAGGGCTATGTCCAACCTTTGCATTATTCGTCCAGCAGATGGAAATGAAACGGCAGCTGCTTGGAAGTTAGCAATGGAATCGACAAACAAACCAACTGCACTCGTGTTAACTCGCCAAGACTTACCTACGATTAAGGATACGGATAAGAATGCATATGAGGGAGTTTCCAAAGGTGCTTATGTAATCTCACCTGCTGAAAAGAGTACTCCAGACGCTTTAATCCTTGCAACAGGTTCAGAAGTGGGACTTGCAGTTGATGCTCAAAAAGAATTAGCAAGTGCAGGCATCGATGTATCTGTTATCAGCATGCCTTCATGGGATCGTTTTGACGCTCAACCAAAAGAATATAAGGATTCAGTTCTTCCAAAACAAGTGAAATATCGCCTTGGAATAGAAATGGGTTCTTCACTTGGCTGGCATAAATATGTTGGAGACGAAGGTGATATTCTTGCCATCGATCAATTTGGTGCTTCTGCACCTGGAGAAAAGGTCATGGAAGAATACGGCTTCACTACTAAAAATGTTGTCGCACGTGTTAAAGCATTATTACAGAAATAAAGTTCATGAAAAAGAACGAGGCTGCCTCGTTCTTTTTCATGAAGTGATTCTCCGTTTTTAATGTCTAGTTTTGGGTTCTAAAGACACTATTATTTTAGTTAATAGACGAGTGCCATTCATTTTTCTATCTAATTTGTGAGAAATTTTTGAATTCGACAAGAAAAGTGAAAGTTTTCGCCACCAAAAGACAGAAGTTTTGTGATCTATTTCTTATAATAGGCACAAAGGGTTCCTATGGGGGAGAGATCATGGTGAGAAAATATCAACTATATTTGATAGAGGATGAATTTGCCGCCCATTACTTCGGAAGAGAGCGTATGTTTTTTCAGTTATTTCAGGAATACGAAGCCTCAAATGGAGAGCTAAAACAGATTACAAAAAAGCAAATTGCCTATATAACCAAACATCTTCAGATTTTAAAAATTCATCAACTTATTCAAAAACAGCTTGGAAAAATAAGAGGATTTAAGTCAGAACATGGTACATATACCATAGAATTAAGCGGAAAACTAAGTACAGCTACACTTGAAGTGCATGAAAATAGGGTATTAATAGAAGCGAATGGTAGCTATGAAGCCGAAACTGCATTTTTTGAGGTGCTTAGAAAGTGTGAATCATCCTTTTTGGCAGTTGATTTGGAGAATGAACGATTTGGCTGGTTAAAGCCAATTAAAGAAAGAAAGTTTGTCTAATTGAAACGAGATATTGAATAATGACGCGGTTTTTAGTACACTGTATGTTAGACAACATGAAGGAGGAAATTTAATGAGTGTAGGTATGACTATTCTAGTTGGTGTACTAGCATTAGTAGCTGGTATAGCACTAGGATTTTTCATTGCTCGTAAATATATGATGAGCTATTTAAAGAAAAATCCACCAATTAATGAACAAATGTTAAAAATGATGATGATGCAAATGGGTATGAAACCTTCGCAGAAGAAGATCAACCAAATGATGTCAGCAATGAATAAGCAACAACAAACAAAATAAGTTGGACAAGCACTCATTATGGATGAGTGCTTTTTTCATGTCTTGAAAAGGGATAGAGCAATTCAACAGCATTATCTATTTCCTAATTAGGTTGGGAATAATACTTTTGTAAAAAATTCTGCTTTGTTCACTCTGATGAAGTAAGTTAGATACTTTAGTAAATGGTTAATTCTTAAAGCTCTTTATCTGACGATTAATTTTTTCAACGTCACCTGTTTTAAATCTTCCCTATTTTTGAAATTTCTGATAAAATAAAAATTCGGAATGCGAAATTGTTATTTGTTACCAGTGTTTACATGATGTGAAGTAGATCGTGTTCGGGGGTATCTATATGAAAATATTTTTCGATTTAGGGTGGTTTTTTAAACAAGAGCGGAAAGCTTATTTAACAGGAATTATTTTATTATTATTTGTGGCGTTGCTTCAGCTTGTTCCTCCAAAAGTCATTGGTTTTTTAGCAGATGATATGAAGAATGGAACATTAACAAGTGGTATCCTGACGAAATGGGTTCTAGTCCTAGCTGGTACAACACTTTCGATGTATTTCTTTAGATATTACTGGAGAATCATGATTTTTGGTTCGGCTATCAAATTAAGTAGATTGTTAAGGAACCGTTTGTATCACCATTTTACCACTATGTCGCCAGCTTTCTATCATAAATACCGAGTTGGAGATTTAATGGCACATTCAACAAATGATCTTCAGGCGATTCAGCAAACTGCAGGAGCAGGGGTCTTAACATTAGTTGACTCCCTGTCAACAGGTGGGTTTGTCATTGTCACGATGGCTGTTACGATTAGCTGGAAGCTAACATTAATTTGTCTGATACCGATGCCAATTATGGTAATCTTGACAAATTGGTTTGGGACGATGCTACATCGAACCTTCCATAAAGCACAGGAGGCTTTTTCTTCTTTAAATGACAAAACCCAGGAAAGCATGACAGGGATTAAGGTAATAAAAACCTTTGGTCAGGAAAAAGAAGATATTGAAGATTTTCGAAAGCAATCAGAGGATGTTGTTCAAAAGAACATTGTCGTCGCAAAAATTGACTCCCTATATGATCCCACGATTTCCATAATTGTCTCCATATCATTTTTTCTAGCCATAGCTTTTGGTGCAAAATATGTGTTGAATAATGAGCTTTCAATTGGCCAGTTAATTTCATTTACGGCTTATCTTGGATTATTAGTTTGGCCAATGCTTGCCTTTGGATGGCTATTTAATATTGTGGAACGGGGCCGGGCTTCATATGACCGTGTCGCGGCACTCTTACGTGAATCAGCAGAAATAATCGATCATGAAGATGCTCTAGATGTAGTTCCAAGTGGAGATATTCACTATAAAATTAAACACTTTACATATCCAGGAGAAGTGGAGCCTGTATTGGGCGATCTAGATTTTATTTTAAAAAGAGGAGAAACACTAGGGATTGTAGGGAAGACGGGGGCAGGGAAAACAACCCTCTTAAAACTATTGATTCGTGAGTTCGAAGTTGTCCATGGTGATATTTTCTTTGGTAGCAAACCAATACAAACCTATAAAGTTGAAAAATTAAGAGGAGCAATTGGCTATGTTCCACAAGATCATTTTTTATTCTCGGCAACCGTTGCCGAAAATATAGCCTTTGCAGATCCTACAGCGTCAAAAGAAAAAATTAATGAAGCTGCTAAGCTTGCTAACATCCACACCGATATCTTGGAGTTTACTGATGGCTATGAAACGGTTGTTGGCGAACGAGGTGTGTCCTTATCAGGAGGTCAAAAGCAAAGAATATCGATTGCTAGAGCACTATTAATGGACCCTGAAGTATTGGTGCTAGATGATTCGTTATCTGCAGTTGATGCCAAAACGGAGGAAGCAATCCTGTCAGCCTTGAAGGAAAATAGAAACGGGAAAACAACGATAATTACTTCCCATCGTCTAAGTGCCACCCAGCATGCAAATCTTATTCTTGTTTTAGAAGATGGCAACATAGTTGAAAGAGGTACACATGAACAACTAATGAATTCTGGTGGTTGGTATAAGGAAATGTATTTACACCAACAGCTAGAAGAGCTAGTGGAGCATGGAGGGGTATAAAATGGAAAAAACCGCTCAGTTGTCGGATAGGGAACAAAAGCAGATCTTTTTTCGCCTGCTTTCCTATACCAAGTCACATAAGAAAAGGTTGCTGCTAGCGTTTTGCTTTCTTCTTATCACAACATTAGGAGATATCGTTGGCCCTATCCTTGTGAAAATTTTCATCGATGATCATTTGACACCAGGAAAACTTGCTTTTAAGCCACTCTTGATTCTAGGCTCGGGATATATGGGAATTCAGGTGGTTAAATGTGTAATTATGTTCTTTCAATTAGTTGAATTCCAAGAAATTGCTCTAAAAATTATTCAACAACTTCGAATCGATGTTTTTTCAAAAGTACAGTCACTTGGGTTAAGCTATTTTGACAAAACGCCAGCAGGAAGTATCGTTTCAAGGGTCACAAATGATACGGAAGCTATCAAAGATATGTTTGTGACGGTTTTAGCGACATTTTTACAAGGGGCATTTTTGCTTATCGGAATATTCATTGCCATGTTTATTTTAAACGCGAAGCTTGCCTTGTTTTGTATTGTCCTTATTCCGTTTATTTTGTTTGTCATGAATCTTTATCGAAAGTACAGTTCGAAATTTTATCTTGATATGCGTGAGCGTTTAAGTATGCTGAATGCGAAGCTGAGTGAATCCCTTCAAGGAATGGCAATTATTCAAGTATTACGCCAGGAAAAACGCCTCCGTAATGAATTTGGAGAAATAAACGAACAGCACTATCAGGCGGGAAGGAAGAATATTAAAGTCGACAGTTTGCTATTAAGGCCAGCTATTGACCTTATTTATGTTTTTGGCTTAATTATCGTTTTAAGTTACTTTGGAATCACGACATTTCATCATTCCATCCAAATTGGGGTCCTTTATGCATTTATTAATTATTTAGATCGTTTTTTCGAACCGATCAACCAAATGATGATGAGGCTTTCGTTATTTCAACAAGCGATTGTGGCGGGATCAAGAGTATTTGCATTGCTAGATGAACAGGAGCTAGCGCCTATTCAAACCACGAGTAACACAGAAATAATCAACTATGGAAAAATTGAATTTAAGGATTTAAGCTTTTCGTATGATGGCAAGCGCGATGTTTTGAAAGATATTTCGTTTACGGCTAAACCTGGCCAAACGATTGCCCTTGTTGGCCATACGGGAAGTGGAAAGAGTTCAATTATCAATTTGCTAATGCGCTTCTATGAATTTGAACAGGGCGACATTTTAATTGATGATGTATCGATTCGATCATTTACAAAAGATGAGCTCCGGTTGAATTTGGGATTAGTGTTACAAGATCCATTTTTGTTTTATGGAACGCTAACGGATAATATTCGTTTGTATGATCTTAACATGTCGGATGCACAGGTTGAGGAGGCCGCAAAGTTTGTTCAGGCACATTCTTTCATCGAAAAGCTTGATGGTGGATATGATCATAGGGTGGTGGAGAGAGGAGCAACTTTTTCAAGTGGTCAAAGACAATTAATTGCTTTTGCACGAACTATCGCCGCAAACCCGAAAATTCTAATTCTTGACGAGGCAACAGCAAGCATTGATACAGAAACAGAAGAAGCAATTCAAACAGCATTACAAAAAATGAGAAAAAATCGCACGACAATTGCGATTGCCCATCGGTTATCAACCATCCAAGATGCTGATTTAATCCTTGTTCTTCATCAAGGAAAAATTGTTGAACGTGGCACTCACCAAGAGCTACTTTCCTTGGGTGGGTTATATCATAAAATGTACCTTTTGCAAAACCAACAGGGAGTTAGCAGTACATCAGTTTGTTGATGATTAATTACAAATTGTCACGATAAAGAAAAAACCTGGAATTTTTTCCAGGTTTATTTTAGCTAATCAGAATTTATATCCATAAATTCTGATTGCGCATAAGGGTAACTACGCCTAATCATCGCCCTTGGGGGCCAGCCAATCGGTGAGTTTTCTTTAAGGAGCTGCAATATTATTAAAGTATTTTTCATAAATTTTGCTTTATGTGCGACGGAGTGAGGACCTAGTTAGGAGGGTGTCGCAGGACATGGGCAGTAAGAATGCGAGGCAAGGATAGCTCACCAGGCCGTCGCCCTTAGTGATTTGCCAATTGGTGAGTTTTCTTTATATAAAAACGTTGATATTCGTTTAAAAGATGATCAAGTTCTTGACTGTAGCGAATTGCAATTGATGAACTCAGACCATTAGAGATCGCAGCTTGAATTAATTCTGCCCGCTTTAACTCTATTACTGCAAGCAATTCATGTTTAAGCACGTAGATTTTCCTTTCTGGAGAAACCCTATAATTCTAAAAGAATTACCAAAAAACTAGTATCTTTAGTTTTTTACTAGTATAGCCTAACTTGGGAATTAATTCAAAGATTTTACAATATATTTCTATTGCGAAATGGTATAAGTAACCTAAAAATCTAATAAAATCATAGTGTAGACAAAATAGTTTGGTGACACAAAATATTCATACCGGCTATTATCTTTTAGTCAAAACTTTTGTTAAAATGTAAGAATAAAGACTAAAGTAGGAGTGTTAAAATGTCTGATGTAAATGTGTTTTTAGCATTCGGCGCAGGATTTTTAAGCTTTATTTCCCCTTGCTGTTTGCCACTGTATCCTGCATTTCTATCGTATATAACTGGGATGTCTGTCGGAGAGTTAAAGAGTGATAACGCTATGCTACAAAAGCGCAGCCTTTTGCATACTCTATTTTTCTTGATCGGATTTTCGATGATTTTCATAGCAATTGGATTTGGAACAACCTTTATAGGGAGTTTCTTTCGCGAATATCAAGACTTGATTCGCCAACTAGGCGGAATCTTTATTGTCCTTTTCGGATTAATTATTGTAGGCATTTTTAAACCTGAATTTATGATGAAAGATCGTCGCTTTGAGTTTAAACACCGTCCATCAGGGTATGTTGGATCTTCCTTAATCGGGATGGCATTCGCTGCAGGCTGGACACCATGCACTGGACCAATTCTATCATCTGTTATTCTACTTGCTGCATCTAAACCAGGTTCAGGTGTTTTATATATGCTTGCCTATTCACTTGGTTTTGCCATTCCGTTTTTCATTTTATCTTTCTTTGTTGGGCGGATGAAGTGGATTCGCAAATATAGCGGGATCATCGTTAAAGTCGGTGGTTATATTATGATCGTAATGGGTATCGTTCTCTTTTTTGATTGGATGACGAAAATAATCACTCTATTCCAAGGAATGTTTGGTAACTTTACAGGATTCTAAATTAATTTTTTTAAAAAATAGTTTAGGTGTGTGTTGTTTGTTTGAAATTCACTTTAAAATTTGCTATATTTAAATTTGCGACTTTGTAAAATAGTTTATTATTTTGTGAAGCTACTTGTTGAAGGTTAACCGCACATAATCGAAGGTGCTAGGGGGAAATACGGTGGCAAAAATAATGATTGTGGACGATGCAAAATTCATGAGAACCACTTTAACTAATATATTAATAAAAGCAGGCCACGAAATTGTTGGAGAAGCAGAAAATGGAAAAATAGCAGTCAGTTTATACCGAACAACCCAGCCAGATTTAGTGACAATGGATATCACCATGCCTGAGATGAGTGGGCTTAAAGCAACACAAATGATAAAAAGTGAATTTCCAGATGCTAGGATCATCATGTGCTCAGCTATGGGTCAGCAAAAAATGGTCGTCGAAGCAATAGAAACGGGCGCTAAAGATTTTATCGTTAAGCCTTTTGATGAAAATAGAGTACTTGATACAATTAATAGGGTATTAAAATAATAGCCATTTAGGAGTTTCCTATAATGGTTTTTGACTTTGTGGGTAAAAATAAGTTATTATGGTGTAAATTCCCTATAAACAACATGTGCATATTATTAATTATTTTCATTTTTTTTGATATAATGAATTCGAAACTAAATTAGACAAGGAATGAATGATGATATGAATATGGTTATTGCTTCTTCAATTGGTGCTGCCTGCATGGCAATTCTTGTCTTGTTCGTGCGCTTGAAAGCCGCCAAGAAACCTGCAACTGCAAAAAAAATCGTCTTGCCTCCTATTTTTATGTCGAGTGGGGCAATCATGTACTTTATCCCAAAATTTCGGTTAACGCCGATGGAAATTCTAGAAGCAGTTATAGTTGGTATGCTTTTCTCGATTTTCTTAATTAAAACATCTACATTTGAAATCCGGGAAAAAGATATTTATCTGAAACGCTCAAAGGCATTTGTTTTTATCCTAATCGGCCTCTTAATCATCCGGATTGCAGCAAAATCAATCCTAAGCGCGACCATCGATTACGGACAATTAAGCGGAATGTTCTTCCTACTTGCCTACAGCATGATCTTACCATGGCGCGTTGCCATGTATGCCAATTTCAAGAAGCTGTATAACCAGCTTCATGAGATAAGGGTATAAGAAAGTTGAAGCACTGATCCTTTTTTTGAGGTCGGTGCTTTTTGTTTAGGCTGGTTATGTGGTGCTTGTTGGGGAAAAGAGTACTTTTCTTGGAATAAAAGAGGTAAATATTTGTTTATAATGATAGTTTGTTCGGAAAAAGGGTGGGTTCAATTGATAATGCTAGCGGGGTAAATTAAGCAGACCTTTCAACAAATTCAAGTGCCAAATTGGAAGTGGGAAAAGTAGGTTGACTCGCAAATATTGTTGTTTTTAAACTTTTTTTTAGTTGGAGAGATATTTATCGCTCGAAAAACACTATATCTAAAGAAAATAGGCGATATTATCCGTGAAAAGTTTCATTTATCAGTGAAGCAATTTACTATTTGAGAAAAAAATTGGTTTTATCAGCGAAAAGAAGTGATATATCAGCGAAAAAATTGTTTTATCAGCGAAAAATGAGATAAATCGGCGAAAAATCCATTTTATCGGCGAAACGATGTGTAAGTCTAATATTAAAAATCATTTAGTAAAGAGCCAAAAAATAAAGACCATTCAATTGAACGGTCTAGAATAAATGCTGGTATGGTGTGGCATCTATTTCTTTTTCTATCAGTCTTTTTCGTAAAAATTTATGATCTCTTTTCGGAGTTGCCTGGATGTACCCTTTAATCACAAGCTCTTGCGTTATTTTGGCAGCTTTCTCCTTTAACGCAATCTCTCCGATCTTTCCAGCAATCTTATGCCGTGCCACATCACGAAAAAGTTCAGGGACAGGACTAACTAAGTCTTCAAGCAGGGCTTTTTCCTCATCATGCCATAAGTGTCGAGACTCACTTACATAATGTTCTTCCCAATCCATATCCGACTTACCGTCCGCCTTCGGAAACTTTTTCAAAAACTTTCGAAACATAAAAAACCCGCCAATCGCGAATGAACCAAACAAGAACACCGTCCAAAACAGGATAAACCATAAAAACCAACCATGAAGCATTCTTTTCACCTACAAAATCAAGTTGTTGTCTTCATTTAGATTTTATCATAATGTGCAAAAAACAAACATCTAAACTTGGCAATAGTGTGAAAGGTCTTGTTATAAGTAAGGTTTTTCTAGTATAATAATAGTTGTTCAATACATGGGGCTGAATGGGGTACTGGTGTCCTCCACGGTCTTCAAAACCGCTTGTGACCTGCGTGCCAGGTCAGCTGGGTTCGATTCCCAGGCGGTCCCGCCAATGCTGATATAATCAAATGTTTAACCGCACAGTGATTTTTTCACTCGTGCGGTTTTTTGGTTTATTTTCTACAGACCGAGGGAGACCGTTCCGTAAGACCGCACGCATCCACGTCGGATTCACAGATTTTAGACCGATGAAAAGGAGTGTGTAAACTATTATGGTAGAAAAGCAAAAGAAAGTAAGAAAGTACAATGTAGAAAAGACATCGAGTCAAACTATGCGTACAGCAAGTCTCGATACTATAACGGGGTTGTACGAACGGTTTTGTAATTATAAGCAGACTGAAGGGATAGCTACAAGAACGTTAGAAGATTACAAAAAACATTTCCACTATTTGGTGATCCTATTTTGACGGAATCTGTAATTGACCGGCTTATTCATCATTCTCACCTTGTGGTTTTCAAAGGTGATAGTCATAGATATAAGGAATCCCTTTTTTGGTGATATTGATATGTGCCAGTTCTACGGAGAAATTAAAAGGGTATCTGATACAGGCGGGAGATCACTTAAAACCTTCTAGTTTAGGGCATAGAGCTCGTTGCATTAAATTACTATTCAAATGGACACATGATGAAGGCTTTATCCATAAAAATCCTGCTGTTAAATTAAAAGAGCCAAAATTAGGTAAAAGAATTCCGAAATTTCTTTCAGAACTAGAAATTGAAATGACTATTTCATTTCAAGGCAAAACGAAAACTATCGATAGGCTAGTTGTTGATACGGGTGTGGCTCATACGCTAATCTCTTCCGACAAAATTTCTAACATTTTACAGCTGTGCTTACCCTTTCTAATGCCCCTATAGAGGAAAAAATCCCCAAAGGTAACATATACATTTTAAAGAATCATCTTAAACTATGGGGGGATCAAATGAAGACCATATCAGTAATTAACTATAAAGGCGGAGTGGGGAAGACCACTTTATCCGCAAATATTGGAGCAGAATTAGCTTCAAGGGGAAAAAAAGTTTTATTAATTGATCTGGATCCACAAACAAATTTAACTTTATCTCTTATTAATATTGAAGAATGGAAAAATCTTGAAAAGGAGAAAAGAACCATCAAACATTGGTATGATGATTATCTTGACTATAATATCGATACTTCACTAAGTAATTTGATTATAACGCCGAAAGAAATTAATAATCATCTAACGTATTTTACTCAGGTTGGAAAAGTCGATTTAATTTGTTCTCATTTAGAGTTAATTAATGTAGATATGGAATTATCCAGCAGACTTGGTGGGAATACGGATAGAACAATTCGGAACAATTATTTACGTGTTGTTTCAAGACTAAAACATAAGTTAGAGGAAATAAAAAATTCTTATCATTATATTATTATTGATTGTCCACCAAATTTTAATCTTGTTACTCAAAATGGTATGGTTGCGAGCGATTATTACCTCATCCCTGCAAAACCAGACTATTTATCAACAATTGGGATTGATACACTCATTCGGCATATTAACACATTAACAGAAAAATATAATCATTATGTTTCTCAAACAGACAATTCTCACTTTCCTTCAATAAACCCAGTTAATTTGGGGGTAGTTTTTACCATGATCTCTTATTATCGTGAAAAACCAATTTCTGCCCAATATGATTATATTTCTATCGTAAAAAGGAACAATCGAACATTAAAAAATTTTCTTAGAGAAAATAAAACAATTTTTTCATCTGCTCCCGAATCAGGCATACCTGTTGTTTTAAATATAAACAGCAGTCAATATGAAATGATTCGAAATGAGTTAATAGAATTGGTAAGTGAAATTGTTGAGGAAACAGAATAGTTAATTCATGTGATGGAGGATTTTATGCCAAAAAAAAACATGACTTTATTTTTACAAAAGATAGTTAAAATTATTGAAAATTTATCGGAACAACAGTATGAAATGATCCTTACTGATAGGGCAACGCTAAAATATGAAGCATTTGAAACAGATCCCATCATTTACATAAATCTAAAAAATCACATTGAAAAACAAGCAAAAAGTCTTAAAGATCTGAAAAATAGCCTTAAAATGACATTAAAATCAAAGAAAGAATACCTGCTTTTCTGTAACTATTTGAAAATTCCTATTAAATCAAAGGACAGCATAGAAACATTAATAAAAAAAATGGCTGCCCATTTTGATATAAAAGAGAGTAATGAGGGAAATGAACAAAAAACGGAAGATCATGGTGGTAATGAACAAAATTTATTAGGAGAGTTACACCTGATTAGTGAAACACTACAAAAGTTTGATAATGTTCAGGAGGGTAAAAATTTTATCACTAACCATAAATTATTGTCCTTAAAGAAAGACATAATCTTATTTGCTAAAACAATAGATGTACCTGTAAATAGTAAATTGAGTAAGAAGGATCTTGTGAATAGAATCGTTGAATCTGTTGTTGGCTCCAAAGTAAGATCCATGGTGTTAAGAGGAGAAAAGACCAACTAAAAATGCAAAAGTGAGAGCGTAAATAGTAATGTTAATACTAGGAAAGGGGGAAGTAGTAGGGTCCTTTGTCCCAACGTTTAAGCAAGA